>CAKZUP010000140.1 GCA_937922945.1 uncultured Granulosicoccaceae bacterium | reverse complement strand
ATACCGGCACAAAGCTTACACACAAAGAAACCTTTAAAGGTTTAATGGCGGCTATGATGAAAGGGCAAATGGACAAAGGTGTGCCGCCAATGCTCAATATGATGAATGAAGCCTTGAAAGAACTAGCTGAACAATAGCTATCTAAAACGCTCATTCGCGTAGAGCTCTCTTGCAATTTTAAGCTCAACGGCATCTGTTAATGGGCCTACCGCATTTTAAAACCGAGCAGCGTCACACACACGCCCAGAAATCTGGCATCGTGCAAAAGCCAATCGCGACACCCAGTACTGACGTAACTGAGTGCCGCGCTCGATGAGCTGACTTATCGCAGCGTACCCAGAAACTGGCGCATTTTCGAGACGATAAACTCACCTTCTTCCTCCAGTGCAAAATGTCCTGTATCCAGAATGTTGAAATCGATCTCTTTGACATCACGCTTGTAGGCTTCAGCGCCATTGACCGGAAAAAACGCATCGTTTTTGCCCCAAACCAACAACATAGGTGGCTGGTATTCGCGCAGGAATTCCTGCCATGCAGGATACTGTTCTACGTTACTTTGATAATCGAAGAACAGGTCAAGCTGCATTCGGTGTTGGCCCGGACGCGAAAACTTCTGGATATCTAAATTCCAGTTATCCGGCAATATCCCCGCAGGATTGCGCGTGCCGTGCGTGTACTGCCACTGGAATCCACCGTCTGAAAAAACGTTATCTATGATCGTTTGCTCCAGCTTTGGATTGTCTTTGTTTTCCCAGTATTTCTGGATTGGCGCCCAAGCTTCCGGTGATAAGCCCTCAGCATAGGCGTTGCCGTTCATCACAACAAAACCCTTTACCTTTTCGGGGTTCTTAACTGCGATACGAAAGCCAACGGGGGCGCCGTAGTCGTGAATCATCAACACATAATCGTTGACGTCTCGCTGGCTAAGAAACTGATCGATCGTATCAGCCAGGTTATCAAACGTGTAGTCATACTCATCCGTGCTGGGAAAGCTACTGTCCCCAAAGCCAGGATAGTCTGGCGCAATCAGGTAGTACTCGTCACCGAGCGAGGACAGTACATCTCGATACATGTGAGATGAGCTGGGAAATCCGTGTAACAGAACAACTGCTTGTTTTTGCGGGTCGCCTGCCTCTCGATAGAATACCTCAATATTGTCAACGGCCTCAGTTCCGTAACGCACTGCGGTTGAATCCGCCTGCGCTGTCAAACCTGTCGCGATTAACGCTGTAAAAACGATTGATGAAATAAAACGCCTCATGATAATTCTCCCAAATTAAGTGTGTAATGATTAATGACTATCGAATGCCAAAGCACACGATCAGGGGTTGAAGAAACTTAGTTACGGCCGGCGATTACTCCGCCGTCCACATCCCAAATAGCGCCGGTTACCCAACTTGATTCATCAGAAAGCAAGAAATCGATTACCGCTGATACATCGTGAGGTTGACCAATACGACCTATAGGATGAAAGCTGTCAAATCCTGCCAACGTGTTCGGTATCTCGTCGGTTTCTATAAAGGATTTATAAATCGTGGTTAGCACCACCGCAGGAGAAACTGCATTTACGCGGATATTGTCATCCGCCAATTCCATCGCTAGATGTTGTGTTAGTGCATGCAACCCGGCTTTGGCCATAGAATACGCCGATGATGGTGTGGCCTTGACCGCTTGCTTAGCCCACATGGAACCGATGTTGACAATCGCTCCTCCGCCATTGGCCTTCATGTTTCTCGCTACGGCCTGCGTCACAAAAAATGTGGCCTCATTCAAATCCATTTGCGCCTTGTAGTCATCGCGAGTGTGGTCAAGAAACGTCGTGGGTTTGAAGTACCCAGCCGCGTTGATCAGGTAGTTAATACGTCGCTGATCATCGTCGATGCGGGCGACCAGGCCCTCCACCGCGTTCCGGTTGTACAGATCAATCGAAAGTGTTTCGACCTCTACATTGGATTCGCCCTGAATCGAAGACTTGGCCTCATCCAAGTCCGCCTGATCGCGAGCCACCAGTATCAAATGAACGCCGCGGCGGGCAAGCCTCTTGGCTGAATCCAGTGCCATGCCTTTCGAGCCGCCAAGTAGCAATGCTGTTTGTGTATTGTTGTTCATATTCATGCCTCTGTTATATACCTATCAGTAGATAGTTTATTCAACGTAATAAAAAGGTGCACAAGCACCTGAACGAATCCGCCTGAACACCAGGCGGCTATACTAAAAAGATAAGGACAATAAGTGTATATCTAGCTGAACCCGTGGCGGCAGACCTTTAACGATAAAGAGAACCGCCATTCGTGCATGCAATCATAACCCCCTTTTTTGGCGCTATCGGGCAACATGCGCGCGTGTTAGTTAAGCTTAAATAATTCAGCAAGCTTTACTATCTATCTAGTGATAGGTATATTATAGTTCGCTTTCGGACTTGTCAACAGCTATCGATAGATAGATTTAATCAGGAGGGCATATTGAGCAAGGCTGCGCCCTTGGAAATTGTCTAAGCTAAGAAAAGTAGCTCATATACAACTCTTTTTGAGCTTTTAACCGTTGCCTGTCACCTACAACACGATCGAGCAGCAGCGCACCTTCCAGCCCCGAGAGTAAGCTTCTGGCTAATGCAGTGGGGCTGATATCAGAAATTATTTCGTCTGGATGCTCATTGAGTAACTGCACAATCCATTTTTCGGTGTCTATAAAATATTCAGACAGCAGAGCACGGTTACTTTGATCAAGCTGCTCTACTTCTGCGGCCAACATGCCGCATAAACAAAGTTTGTTTGCTTCAGCAACACTTTCGAATATTTCGATGAACGCTTTGATTTTGCTACGCAACTTCCAGCGCTTGTTACTGATGTCTTTGAGCGCACGAAAAAATTCTTCGCTGTAGCGTTCTATGAGGGTGCGAGCCAAGTCCGATTTGTCAGGAAAATGATAGTGTACGCTGGAAGACTTTATGCCAATTTCCTCTGCCATAGTTCTGAAGCTGATCGATTTAAGCCCGCCAACTTGAACAGCATTCAACGCGTTTTCTTCTAGTTTTTCCCGATTGCCTTTCATTGTATTGCCTTTACAAGTTGCCTTTTCAAGTTGCCTTTGCAAATTGCCTTTGCAAATTGCCTTTGCAAAGAGATTGATGTTGCCGATCTAGCCAACGTGCCGGCTCTACTCATAGCAGCTGGGGCTGGCGGTACATTATAATACGAAATCTCTATCAATAGATAGGTATTAAGCCGTGCATCATGCCTACTGTTCGACCAAGCAATCAAACATTTGCGGCTTTTTTCAAACTGCTTTCACCGAGCGATCAAGCAGCATTGCAAATAAAATGATGTTTCGATACGGATAACATAAATTGCACGGTCTCAGCCGCTGAACGAGCAGCGGCAAGCTGATAGAATTCTCACGAAACATAATCGGTTGTTGACAATCTACCTATTGATAGATATATTCATTGTATAGTATTATGAATCTACAATACCAGGAGGAGTGCTCAATGGATGTAAATGCTGATTTTACGAAGCGCGTTGTCATGCACGGCGATTCCATTGCCTGGGAAGACTCGCCAATGAAGGGCGTGACCCGGCGCAGGCTTGATCGAGTCGATACTGAAAACGAACGAGTGACGACAATCGTGCGATATGCCCCAGAAAGTCAGTTTTCTCCTCATGTTCACACCGGTGGCGAGGAGTTTATTGTTTTAGAAGGCGTTTTTGAAGATGAATACGGTGATTGGCCAGCTGGCTCTTATATACGCAATCCGCCGCAATCGAGGCACACACCCGGTTCAAAGCTCGGCTGTACAATTTTTGTCAAACTTTGGCAGTTTGATCCCGATGACAGGACCTACATCCATGCGAATAGGCACAAGCTAGGCGCAGTGGCTGAACAGGGCCGCCCCGGAGTAACTGTATCGCCTCTGTACAAAGACGATCGGGAGAATGTGCGTTTTGAACGATGGGAGCCCGGTGCAACCATCGATATCGACTCGTCTGGCGGCGCTGAGGTGTTTGTCCTTGAAGGCGGATTTGAACAAGGCGGAGACACACTAAGAACCCAATCTTGGTTGCGCATGCCCGTTGGCAGCAAGTTGGCGGCAACATCCGGACCGGAGGGTGCTTGTGTGTGGGTTAAGACCGATCATCTGCGCAACCTGCCATGACTAAAAATGATTTTTAGTTCAGAAAGCGTTCGGCATTGGGCCGCGGTTAGACAATCGGCGATGTCTCAGAACATCTTGATATCCCTGCCTCTGCGATTCGGTACTATGAAAAAGTATCTCCCCTTAAATCGCACACCACGCTAATGCCAACTACAAACGGAGAACTTAGTCGGCCACTGCTTAATCACATTACCACTACCCATTCCAAACGCATTTACCCTCGCCTTCAAGTTTTGCCAACCAGGCTTCGTGCGCAACCATTTCGCTCTCGTTTGCTGTAACGACCAATAAATTTTCAACACCACTGAGTTTTTCAGGTTTCGCAGTTTTGTTGGTTGTGGACTGTTCACTGTCGAGCACCAATGCCGTTTGGCCACCTGTCATTATCAGGTAAACATCAGACAAAATTTCTGAATCGAGTAACGCGCCGTGTAACGTTCGATGTCCGTTGTTCACACCTAATCGTTTGCACAGTGCATCCAGCGAATTACGTTGCCCGGGGTACATTTTTCTAGCCAGTGCCAAGGTGTCTGTTACAGTGCAAATGCTGTCGAGTGGAAACTCATCACCCACAATGGCAAATTCAGATTCAAGAAACGCAACATCGAATGGTGCGTTATGAATTAATAATTCTGCACCGGTTAAATACGCTTTTAATTCAGCCGCCACTTCTGCAAAGCGGGGTTTGTCAGCGAGAAATTCATTGGATATACCGTGCACTTCAATCGCTTGCTGATCGATTTGACGATCAGGTTGTAAGTACAGGTGCAAGTTGTTGCCAGTGAGCCTGCGCTCTTGCAGCTCCACGCACCCTACTTCTATAACCCGATGACCGGTTTTAGGATCAAGCCCTGTGGTTTCCGTATCTAAAACGATTTGTCGGCTCATTTTTATTAGTTAAAAGCTGTCAGTTAGATGCTTCGGTTAAAAGTTATCGGCTAAATACGTTCGGTTTTTTTACAGGCACCTGGCGTCGGCTTGTTATTCCAGCCTAACGATTAATCAGTGTAAAGATCGAGTTAAGTGTCAAGCCGTCTTCGGTGGTAGTTCATCAATGCCGCGATTCGCAAGCTCATCTACCCTTTCGTTTTCCGCATGACCGCTATGGCCTTTTACCCATCGCCAATCGATGGTGTGTTGCGATGATAACTCGTCTATCTGTTGCCATAGATCAACGTTTTTAACCGGTTTCTTGGCACTGGTCATCCAGTTCTTTTTCTTCCAGCCTTCCAGCCATTCGGTGATACCTTTTCGCACATACTGCGAATCGGTGGTGAGGATAACATCGCTGGTTTGTTTTAACGCGGAAAGCGCTTGTATAACCGCCATCATCTCCATGCGGTTATTGGTCGTGTGGTGCTCGCCTCCACACAGTTCTTTTTCGTGTTTTCCCGAACGCATTAACACACCCCAACCACCCGGGCCCGGGTTGCCGCGGCAAGCACCGTCCGTAAAAATTTCTACCTTTGCCATGATCTATGCGATTTTATTGTTAAATTTTCGATGGTTAACTTCGGGCTTGTACAGCATACGCATCAGCAGCGTTCCTATTCTTTCGACTTCTCACGTCTGCGTGCATGATCTGCGGCATTAGTGACGGTGCCAACCGTCATACCAGAACGCTGACGACGCCATTGGCGCTTTGACAAAGTCATTGGAATGGTTTGCTTACGTGCTTGTAAAACATAAATCCCACCCAGGCCACCAAACCAGGGTTGTAATCGTTCCAGGCCTTTCAACCGACGCAATAAACGCTCACTGTTTATCGGCGGCCGAATAAACGATGCCTCGCTGCGCATCACGCGGTAGTCGAGCACCGAGAGCCAGTCTTTCAGGCGCCAGCGAGAATAAAAACGACCATACCACGGCGACTTTCTGCGCCACCCCATTATCCAATGACGCAAGCCAAAAGCACTGGCAGGGTTAAAGCCAATGATAATGAGTTGACCATCTTCCATGAGCACCCTATCGGCTTCCCGAAGCGCTTGGTGCGGATTGTCACAAAAGTCGAGCGTGTGCCACAGCACAACGAGTTTCATCGTATCGCTGGCTATCGGCAGCTGTAATGCATCTGCGTTGATATCCGCGTTCTTACCCGGCGCATCCAGGATGAGCTTCCGGTGCAACCCGGCGCTGAGCAAAAGCGATCGGTCTGGGTGATAGTTGCCCACCAGCAAGCCCTGATAACCGAAAACGTCCCGCAAACAACCAGAAATTCGCGTTTCGACGTCAATCAGGATGGACTGACCGAGTCCGGTTGCGTACCATTGCGCCAGAGAATGTTGAGCCTGCAGCCAAACCGGCGCACGGCGTAACCTGAATTGCATAGAAAAACCTCGAGTCAGCTACAAAAAAGTATGCCTTCACGCGCTCACGAATACGTACCAAGAGTCAGTATAGCCTCCATCGCACTGGTCGCTGTGACATTACTTCCACCCTTGCTCGTTCGGGCGCAAGACACTGACAAGCAACCCGACGCTCAAACCGCCGGTGCTGTAAATACCTCGGTGTCCAGTTTGCCACCGCTGGGCAACACCGACAATATGGACCGCTTTTTGAGTCGCGAAGTGGCCGACAGCTTCGTTTTTGGCCAGTCATCAGCACCCACCGGCAACGACGCTGAGCAAGCCATAGCGACGTCATCGAGCGCTGAGCCACGTATAGACACACTGGCAACTGAGTCGAATCAAAAGGATTCCGGAGTGCCTGATGGCACCTTTGCGCAAACCTCTTACGGACCAGACTCGGCTGAATCGTGGATTCCTGTGTTTGATGACACCGCTGAGCGCGACAAATCAGTCTGGAAGCGCTTAGAGAAAACCAACCGATTGCCGTTGGCCAACAACGAGCGCGTGCGATTCTATGAAGAACAGTATCAGCGCGAGTCGTTATGGATTAGCAAAATTTTGCATCGCGGCAAACCATTCCTTGCGCATCTTGTTGCAACGCTCGATCAGCGTTTTATGCCGTTGGAGCTTGCTTTATTGCCGGCCATTGAAAGTGGTTACCTACCGACGGCCAAGAGCGCCGGCCATGCATCGGGTTTGTGGCAGATTGTCCCTATAACGGCAAAAGAAATCGGCGTGGTGCGCAATCAATGGTTCGATGGGCGCGGCGATATTCTGGTTTCAACCACGGCAGCCATCGACTACCTAAGCTACCTGAACGCTGAATTTAATGGCGATTGGGAGCTCACGCTGGCAGCCTACAACGCAGGTCCAGGCCGTGTACGTGCCGCTATCAGAAAGAATAAAGCGGCTGGCTTAGCCACAGATTACTGGTCGCTCGATCTGCCGCGAGAAACTCTGAACTACGTCCCGAAATTCATTGCACTGGTTCGTTTGGTAAAGCAACCCGCACTCAGCGGGTTTGATATGCCTGATGTGCTGATGGAGCCTGCGTTTGAATCGATTGACATCGGTTTTCGCGTCAGCGTCGACAAAGCGGCCAAGCTTGCCGATATTGACGTCGATCTGTTGCGCTCGCTTAATGCCGGGCTTATCCATGGCGTAACTGCACCCGAAGGACCACACCATTTGCTTATTCCCGCTGGCAGTGGAGAGCAAATTCAAATGGCTTTTGTCGACGTGGATCGCAATTCGTTGTTTGCAGAACCAAAAACACATGATGTGGTTGCTGGTGACACGATTAGCAGCATTGCACTCAAATACGGCATATCGCAGCGAGCGTTATTGTCAATGAACGGGTTGGACGATGCAAAAATTCGTATTGGACAAAAACTAGCCGTTCTGGATAGTCGAAACCTATCGGATTCGGTCATTGAGTACGTTGTTTCAATTGGCGATACTTTATCTGAAATAGCGTACAAATTTTCAGTAGACATTCGTGACATCAGTAAGACGAATGGCGACTCATTGGAAGGTGATGTGATTCACCCGGGTGATACACTGAACATCACTGTGAGCAATGCATCATCTGGCTGATCGCAAGCGTCATTTAAATGACTTGAATGACGTTGTTTTTGCGCATAAAACAGCGTCTTATACTATCGGTTGTGGATTACACCGCATCACGCCGGTTGACGTAAGCGTCTGAAATGTCAATAATTGCCACTCCACACGAACCGAACCGATAAAAACTATTAGTTCGTGTCAGCAAAGCACTGCAGGAACAATTGGAATGACCACAATAGTCGTCACACACGAAGACAACGAAGTAGACCAATTCACTTTCGACGCTAGCGATCGCGTCATTACCATTGGTCGCCGATCAACTAATGATGTTTGTATTCCTAACTTATCTGTTAGCGGAATGCATGCACGTTTAACCATCGACGCCGATGGTGCACTTATCGAAGATAACAGTAGCACCAACGGTACTTACGTTAACGGTCGGCTTATCTCTCGACAACTATTAAACAATGATGATGAAGTTGTAATTGGAAAGTCGCGCATCACTGTTCAGGTCAGTGCTCAACCTGTTGCTGCATCACCTGATGTCGACGACGACCGTCACGCAGCGGCAGACAATCTGAATCATCACAGCGATTCGCCTATTAGCCCGCCAGTGCTGAACAATGCGTCCGACCATGAATTCGACGACGACGCTGTCGACAATTCGGTAGTCAGTCAAAAAGCACAAGACATGTTTGACGACGACGATAGCTTTGTCGGTGAAGCGCTTCCCGATGACGCGCTTCCAGTTGATGATCACGATCAATACGATGATCGCCCCATGAGTTTGTCGGAAAAAGCCAAACTTGCCCTCGGTCGTGAAAATGGTCGGGATGCTGCTCCACAACGATCAGGCTTTAACGGTGCCGCCGTGGGTGCGGTTGCTGCCACCAGTGCAACAGCTGCTGCAAGTCGTGCGTTTGCCAGTGATGGCGATACTGCCGTTGCAGAAGCACCTGAAGTTCGCACAGCGCAGGGCCAGAGGGCCGCAGAAATCGGCGAAGCTCACCCGCTTGACGGACTCGACGATCAGATACTAGACGGGCAAAGCAGCAAAGGGCTAAGCAGCAAAGGTCAAAGCAATGATCATGTCGCGCCACAGCCAATCGAACACAGTGCCGATGCCAGCTCAGATGCACAAATTGCCAAACCGGCGGGCGCCGTTATCGAAATTCAAAACGGTGCAAAATCGGGTCAAGTACTGCCTATTGATAAACCAGTAACTACCCTCGGCCGACCCGGCATCCAAATCGCGGCTATCATGCGCAAGCCAGATGGCTACTTCCTGATGCACATCGAAAGCGACGATAGCGTTGATATGCCCACACTCAACAGAGACACCATTGGCGACGACCCAGTGATGCTGCAAAGTGGCGACCGTCTCAATGTAGCGGGTATCGATGTGGAATTCATGCTCTCCTGACAATCAAACAGGCCGCTGTAGCGTGCTATATTCCCTGTTGAGCGAACCTACGCGCAATACCAGCGCACTTAAGCGATCAACAGGGTTAAATAGCCATGCGTCTGTACCACCAAATCGACCTTGCAGCCAAAACCATCACCACCGATGAGCTGCACGGTGAAGATATTGTCCGTTCCGGCAGGTATCTCATCGCCAAAACACTACTCGAACAGAATGTCGCCGCGGTCGATCCACTATCGGACGCCAACCCACTGATATTCTCTGCAGGCCCCTTCGCTGGGACCAATTTCTCCAATGCCAATCGTGTCAGCGTCGGATGCAAAAGCCCGTTAACCGGTGGTATTAAAGAAGCCAACGGGGGCGGCACTTTTGGTTTCGCGATGGGCCAGCTGCAAATCGCAGGTTTTACGCTGCACAACGCCTGCGACAGCTGGCAAATTATCCGCATGACCAAAGAGGGCGATATCAGCTTTGAAGATGCCTCCGACTACATGGGTATGGGTAACTTCGAAACGGCTGAAAAGCTGCACGAAAAGTACGGTAAAAAAGTCAGCTTGGCTTTGTGCGGCCCGGTTGGCGAATATCAGGGTCTTACCTCTGGCATATCCATGAGCGATGTCGATCTGCGCCCCTCAAGGCTAGCCGCGCGCGGAGGCGTAGGCGCGGTAATGGGCGCGAAGAAAGTCAAAGCGATTGTGCTCGACCTACACAAAATGCCGGCCATGCACGATCGTAAAAAAGTCATGGGTGCGGTAAAAGAATACAAAAAAATGCTCGATGCAGAACCTGCCATAAAAGCGTTTCAAGACATCGGTACTGCGATGGTTGCCGATTACACCAATCACGTTGGCGGCTTACCCGTTAAGAACTTTGCTATTGGCCGAGCGGTTGATACCGATAAAGAAATCTTTAAGCTCGGTGGCGATGCATTAAGAGCACAGAATCTTGAACGCGGTGGCGAAACCACCCACGCATGCATGCCCGGTTGCACCATTCAATGCAGTAACGTTTACGCGGATAAAGATGGCAACGAAGTGGTCTCACCGGTGGAATATGAAACCATTGGCTTGCTGGGCACAAACTGTGGTCTCAGCGACCCTGACGAATTAGCACACCTTAATTACATCGCCAACGATCTTGGTGTTGACACAATCGAACTCGGTGGCATGATCGGCGTATTGATGGAAGCTGGTAAAGGTGAGTTTGGTGATGTGAAATTCATGGAAAGCGTATTGGAAGAAATGCGCAAAGGTTCCGAAGAGGGCAAAATTTATGCGCAAGGCACTGCCGTGGTAGGAAAGCATTTTAATGTTGCTCGCGTACCAGTGATTAAAGGTCAGGCCATAAGCGCATACGATCCTCGCGTTATAGAAGTCACGGGCATAACCATGATGATGACAGCGCAAGGTGCTGATCACACTGCTGGCAACATGCCGCAATACGACTGCAAAGACAAAGACGCCACGGAGCTGGTGGGCGTTAGCCTCGATGCGCAAGTAAGCTGCGCCACGGCTGACTCACTGGGCTTATGCATATTCGGGCGCTCGGTAACAAACACACACCCAGAGTTTATTATCAATGCGTGTAACGAAGCGCACGGTATCGAGCTGGAAACCGAATTTTTCTATCAGCTTGGTAAAGAGACGCTAGCAATGGAATTGCAATTTAACAAAGCCGCCGGTTTCACTGAAGCAGACGACGAATTGCCAAGCTTTTTCTACGATGAAGCTTTGCCGCCAAGCAACAAAGCAGCAAGGTGGCACAGTAATGAAGTTAATGAAACTGCCAGGGCTCTTCAAAACCAAGCGTGATAAACGCCGATCTTGCCGTTCTTAAAGACTGTGTTGAATGGCTAAACGATGGGCACCAGGTTCAATTGGTTACAGTTGCCAGAACCTGGGGCTCGTCGCCAAAACCACCCGGGTCTTTAGCTGCTGTTCGCGAAGATGGCGTACTCGTTGGCTCCGTCTCCGGTGGGTGCGTTGAAAAGCAATTGGCAGAGTCGTTTAAATCCAAAGACCTTACGCGTGTTCATTCACACCGAATAGACGACGAACAGGCACGCCGCTTTGGTTTGGCCTGCGGTGGCGAGCTGGAGCTGGTGTACGAATCGCTGAATGATGTTGCCGAACTTCAATCCATTATCGCATCGTTAAATAAACGACAACGCATCACGCGTACTGTCTCAATTGGTTCAGCGCAATCGAGCATCGCACCGGCTAAGCCACACGATACGTTTGCCTTCGATAACAACACACTGCAAAAAGTGTTCGGACCGGAATGGCAAGTATTACTCATTGGGGCGGGACAACTGTCTATGTACGTTGCCCAATTTGCTCAGGCATTGGACTTCAACGTACTGGTTTGTGACCCACGTCCAGAATTTTTAAATGCCTGGACCGTGCCCGATACAACCCTGCTAAAGCTTGAACCACACGACGCCGTGCTGCAACATGCACAGGACTTCAACACAGCCGTGCTGGCCCTAACCCACGACCCCAATCTTGACGATGCGGCACTTCTGGAAGCCTTACCCATGAGCTGCTTTTATGTTGGTGCGCTTGGTTCAAAACGCAATTATGAACGGCGATGTAAAAGACTTTCTGCGCTGCTTGAGCCGTCGGAGCTTGATCGACTGCACAGTCCAGTCGGGCTGGCAATTGGTAGTCGAACTTCAGCGGAAATAGCGGTATCGATCGTTGCGCAATTAGTTCAGAGTCGCGTAACGAGCACCCAGCAACCCGCCCAATAAATTCGTTGTCGCGCTGAGCCAACCCCGACTTACGTTCGTCAATACCACTTAGATCACCATAAAAATATGTTGATACCTTCATCTCATATTCTGTTTTTCCTTTGATCTGAATTTTTAAAAGCCGCGTATCCAAGCCCATGCAAACGCCAATACGATTGCATAAATAAACAATGAAATTGGATAAAGCACATCTCGATTGAACGATGTTCGACATTCAACGATATAAATAAAAAACATATAAAGGAGAACTCAGGAATGACCGTTAAGCTTAAGCACAGTGCAGCTATCGCAGCTTCGCTATTACTGCTATCAGCCTGCTCAGATGACGGCGCTACCGATAGTGTCGCAGACATTTCCACACAAGAAGCGGTTGGTAGTGTTATTACAAACAATGGGACTAACGATGGTGATAGCGAAGCAACAACCGATGCCGATGCATTATCCAACATCGTTGATACCGCTGTAGCGGCGGGTAATTTCACTACTCTGGTTGCAGCACTCCAAGCCACTGAACTCGACGCTGTACTTGCCGATGAGTCAACAACGTTCACCGTATTCGCACCAACCGATACCGCATTCGAAGCACTTGGCAGCGACACTATTAATGCACTGCTTGGCGACACAGAAACCTTAAGCGACATTTTGCTGTACCACGTAGTCTCCGGTGCTGCTGTGGAAGCCGAAGCGGCTATTGCTCTTGCAGGTACCATGGTGGAAATGGCAAATGGTGACAGTGTCGCCGTTGCTTTGGACAACGGCAAATTGTTTATCAATCAGTCTGAAGTTATCGTTACTGATGTCAAAGCCAGCAATGGCGTTATACACGTTATAGATTCCGTGTTATCAGTACCTGTGGATATGGAACAAGCAACCGAAGATGCGCCAATGAATATCGTGGAAACCGCGGTTGCAGCAGGTTCATTCAACACGCTGGCTCAAGCCTTAGTCGCCACAGGTTTAATCGACACACTCAGCAGTAGCGATGACACGTTCACTGTGTTTGCGCCAACCGATGATGCGTTTGCAAAGTTACCAGAAGGAACGCTCGATGCGTTGTTGGCAGACCCCGACACGCTCAGCGACATACTGCTTTATCACGTGATTAGTGGCAGTGCGATTGATGCTACAACCGCAATATCATTAGCGGGACAATCTGCGACCATGGCCAATGGCGATGATGTCGCTATCTCGCTCGATGAAGGCAGCTTAAGGATAAACGATGCGACAGTCACCGCAACTGACATTATCGCGAGCAACGGTGTTATTCATGTAATCGATACCGTTTTGTTACCACCAACAGATGCCCCAACCGAGACACCCGCACAACCTGAAACACCTGCGGGCACTATTCTGGACATTGCCGCCGGCAACCCGGATTTCTCTATATTGGCGGCCGCTGTTAATGCTGCTGGTCTTGATGGGGCCTTAGGTCACCCCGGTGATATTTACACTGTGTTTGCACCAACTAACGCAGCATTTGAAGCGTTGGGTCAGGACACCATTGATGCCTTACTAGCCGACCCGGATACACTTCGCGATATTTTACTGTTGCATGTACTACCTGGACGCGTAGTCGACGCAGCAAACGCCCTGGAATTGGTGGGCTATGATATTCAGGCAGGCAACGGCGATATATTAATTATTTCGCAAGACGGGGACAACTTGTCAATAAACGGCTCGACGATTATCGCTACTGACATACAAGCAGTAAACGGCGTTATACACGTGATTGATAAAGTCATACTGCCTCAGTAACAGAGTTTTTGTAGCAATAAAAAAACCCGCTCAAGGATGAGCGGGTTAAATTGCCTTGCACCATATTGGAGAACTACTTCCAATACGCCAAGTTACCTCAGTTTCATCTCCAAACACCATCACCCAAATTGGCCATATCTGTACAAACCCTTCGGCAGATCTATTCTGCCTGCGTATTCCACACAGATCGACCATGCTTATTCTCTACATCCAATTTAAGCCCTCTAAACCTAATTTAAATTCTCTACATGCAATTTGAAGATTCACAAATTCCTCACGAGCGCATACTATGAAGCGAACGTAGATTCAGGTGCACAGGAGCATGGCGAATATCGATCTGAACTCTGACCTTGGTGAGAGCTTTGGCCCGTGGCAAATGGGCGACGATGAGAGTATGTTGCGTATTGTCAGCAGCGCAAATGTTGCCTGTGGCGGCCATGCCAGCGACCCGAATACCATGTTCAAAACGGTTCAATTGGCCGCACAAAACAACGTGAGTATTGGTGCTCATCCTGGCTTTCCAGATAAAGAAGCGTTCGGGCGGCGATTGCTGCCAATGAGCGCCGCCGACGTTGAAACGCTCATCGCAAATCAGGTGGGTGCACTTATTGGCGTTGCAAGGCTGGCTGGGGCGTCTGTTACCTATGTTAAAGCCCATGGCGCATTGGCCAATTGGGCCGCAGCCACACCGGAAATTGCGCAAGCTGTGGCCAAAGCTGTCAAACTGGCGGCACCATCGTGCGCATTGCTGGCAATATCCGGCACTGAACTCGACACCGCAGGGCGGCAAGCCGGATTAGAAACGTATTCCGAAGTGTTCGCAGACCGCGCTTACCAGAGTAACGGCCAATTGGTTCCCCGACAAATTGAAGGTTCAGTTATCCACGATGCGAAAGCAGCCAGTGACAGGCTCATTGCCTTTCTTCACAGTGGCGCTATGCCCACGCTTGATGGTGGCACGGTGAAGCTCAATGCCGACTCCATTTGCATTCACGGCGATAACCCGGCAGCCGTTGCCATGGGTAAAACCATCCGTGAGCAGCTGGAAAGTGAAGGATTTAACATAACACCTTTCACAGGCTAATTATCGCGCACTTCTCAACAAGACTGCACAAGCTTCTTCCATGACTCACCACGTATTTCCATTAACTAGACCTATCGCTGATACCGGCGTACTGGTTGAATTTGGCGATGCCATCAATGAAACCGTTCAACAACTGGTACTGAACTTTGATGCCGCCATGCAGCAAGCCCACATCAACGGGCTGACTGAGTGCGTGCCTTCAGCTACGTGCGTGCTGGTCGGTTACGATCCGCTGCAGACTACTTATGACAAAATGTGTGCGCTAATCCAGCCCTACCTGCATAGCGAACAAACCACTGCTGCAAAAACCGCACACTGGCAAATTCCGACTTGTTACGCGGCTGGCTTGGCCCCTGATCTGGACGATGTTGCGCGTAAGCTGAATATCAGCACCCAGGAAGTTATCGATCAGCATTGCGCCGGCCGATATAAAATTACTATGTATGGGTTTGCTCCTGGATACGCATACATGAACGGCGTTCCCAAAACCATCCAACTTCCCAGAAAGCCCGGACCTGTTAACAATGTCCCGGCCCAGACTGTCATGATCGCTGGTACGCAGTGCTTGATTACCACACTCAACATGCCGACTGGCTGGTGGCGTATTGGCATGACAGGCTTCAAACCGTTGGATATGCAAAATGATCAGCCGTTTGTTTTCAATGTTGGCGATACACTCGAATTTGTGTCGGTCAGCGAAAAAGAATTCAACGCGCATTCGGCTATGCGTTAATCCATCATGATTACAAAACTACAAGTGCTACACGCCGGTCCGTCAATCAGTGTGCAAGATACTGGTCGACATGGCCATTTACGCTTTGGCGTCACGCGCTCTGGCGTAATGGATCGTGGCAGCTTTACCTTGGCCAATGCGGCGCTGGGTAATCCTGAATCCAACCCGGCCATTGAAGTGTCACTGGGCGGACTTTCTCTTACCTGTATAGAAGGTTCAGTAGCAGCAGCCATCGTTGGAGGATGCTTTTCACTATCACTTAACGGTAACGCAATTCCAAGTTGGTCTATGTTCAAACTCGGTGTTGGCGATACAGTAACGATAAAACCCGGCGCGTGGGGTAGTTGGTGTTATGTCTGCTTTGCTGGGCGTTTGAACACAACCAGTTGGCTGGGTAGCCAATCTGTACATTTAAAATCCGGCGTGTGTGGCAGCGCAATACAAACCAACGATGTGCTGAACTTAACCGAGTGCGCAGATAACGTTGCCGCAACGGTTAGCCTTGGTAACCCTGAGCAATTCAAACCATCGAATGCTATTCGCGTGGTTATCGGGCCACAAGATCGATATTTTGATAAACCAACACTTGCAAGCTTTCTTGAAAACACATTTCGAATATCAACCGATTATGACCGAATGGGCATGCGCCTGGAAGGATGCAGCTTACCGGTTGCTGCAGCGCTGGATATGCCTTCTGAACCCATATCAAGAGGCTCGCTTCAAGTACCCGGGCACGGCGATCCCATTTGCCTTATGGCCGAGCATCATACAGCCGGTGGTTATCCCAAAATAGCCACTGTGATCTCAGCCGATTTTGATGGCTTGGCGCAGCATCGTTGTGGTGACGACATTGCCTTTAAAGCCGTTAGTCCGGCAGATGCTATACATGCAGCCAGGGAGCGTCATGATAATCTTAACCAATGGCGCGACCAGATTATGTTAAATTCTGTAGGTGTGACTGAACGATTATGGAATAACAATTTAATCAGCGGCGCTGCATCGGGTTTAGAAAACGATGTGATGTTTCAACCCAACGCACCTGAACGTGATTAAAACGAACAAAGTTCGATACTGCCAGCGCTCACTAAGTCAGTGGTCTGATTGTCTGCCTTTGCCAACTTATGGGTTAATACTAATAAGCATTCAGTTGGCGAAATAGAACCACTGACTCGGATTTCGGTTTTGCCGAAACATCGAATGTATGATTAGCAGACTAATAAGAATTCCAGCGTAGGTGATCGTTCTGGTTGCTGCTCACAAGAAATAAAATCGTGCCAACAATATCCATGCCAGCTTATAGGGCTTGATTCTGCAGGTGTGCCTTGTTCTGTTATAGAAAATCCAGCATACAAGATAAAGCATGTGAGATTCATCTAGCCGTGTGTCAAACGTTTCGAGCACGTACTTATCGCGACCAATCATCACGTTTCTTGCTCACCAAATTTCGACGAGGTAGTAAACACATTGTTGATCATGATCTGTATGCTCAGAACGACGCCTGTGTTTATCTGGCTGTAATGAATAATCTTTCGATAAGCAATAGCCTCAAGCAATTGATGTGCAGGCTTGTTACAGAGCGTGTAATTGGTTAAAGCGATCTTCGAAAGACTCAGCCGCGTTGCTTGTAGCTTAATAACTCAGGCAATTAAGATAATCAATGGCTCTGCCCTGCTCTCATCAACTCATACTTAAACTGTTGCTCTACTAATAACGTTGTCTGAATACCACATGTCGTTTCCAATTTATCGTCATACCGCTCATTCAATCCAGTTTCGACAACGGACAACGTATTAAATGCTTGCTTGTGCTTTTTAGGAAAAGCTCAGTTCATCAGCTGATGCGGTTCGAAAACGGTATTCGGTTACCTGCCTGTAAGTTTCTTCGGGTCGCAGAATGGCATTAGAAAAATGGCGATGGTTCGGACTGTCTGGGTAACGCTGTGGTTCCAGACAAACACCGCAGTGCTGTCCGTATTGCGCACCGTCCAGACCGGTTGCCGGTCCGGCATAGCTTCCACCGTCATACAGCTGAAGATGTGGTTCATTCGTAAACACATCCATTGCCATTTGGGTGGTTGGCCCGATAAGTGAGCCCGCGTGGATTATCGATGAGAGCGTCTTCGGTTGTTCACGAAGCACAAAACCAGAATCGTACTTAACATTTTCCGGGTTGCGCAGCAGGCGCACTTTACGAAAATCGAAAGGGGTGCCTGCAGTGGCCCTGACTTCTCCAGTGGGAACGCAATCGCTATCAACAGGCGTATAAAAGTCAGAAGCTGCAAGGAATGCATGACCGGTTGCACTCGGAACAGGGGCATTGGAGAATCCTGCGGGCATCTCGAGATTGAAATAACTGTGACTAACAAGGTTGCACAGTGTGGGGGCATCTGTTGTTGCTGTGAGTTCAACTTGTATAGTTGCAGGTTCAAGCAGACGATAAATACACTCTACCTGCAGGTTCCCCGGATAACCCGCTTCTCCATCCGGAGAATCAAGCGTCAGGGTAACGGAAGTTTCGTCGTGTGCTTTGAGTTTCCAGAGTCGACGACTAAATGCCTGACCATCGTGACCACCATGCAAGGTGTGCTTGCCATCCTGATTAAGTGGTGATTGATAGCTTTTACCATCAATTTCAAAACACCCCTTATTTATTCTGTTGGCAAAGCGCCCTGCAATGGTTCCCGCGTGAGAGTTATCGCTTAAGTAATCATCCAATGAGTTAAACCCAACCACTACACGCTGTTGACCCTGTTTAGTTGGGATGAGCAAGTCGCGTATGGCCGCACCCCATGTCAGAATTTTTGCTTCCATGCCACTATTGGAGCGCAGTATGACCTCGTGGACGTCCGTATCATTCGCTTGTCCAAAAACACTGGTTTGCATTTTCTAAGGCCTCATTCAGGTTAAATCTTAATACGGGGCTGCCTTGATACTGAAGTTGCCACCGCACAGCTTCACGCGCAACTCCGAGAACATAAGAGCATTAATAACGACGAACACGACTTCAAAAGTTCTGGCAGCTATTCCTTATCACATTAAACCATTCAGCAATTGCATCTAAATAGCAACGAAAGAAAATCGCGTACAGACGACTTATTAATTTTAGTCGCTATGCTGGTACATCTCCCAACCCAGGTAGTTTTTACATGCATCTATGACAGAATCTCCCACGGAGGAAAAATTAGCTGCAACATGATGTTCAAAGCCATTTTCACAAATGTAGCGTAATAGCTGTTGCATGTTAGGAATCTCTACAACGCCTGCACCACCGAATGTATCTAATGGATCTTCAGTAAACTTGCCTTCTCCTATGTATCCACAAACACGGCCCGATGTATCGTCGGTGCTTACGCGAATGTAGGTCATATCACCGGCTTTAATACTGCCGTCGATTGTGCCGTAGGTATTTTCCTTGCCAACAGTGCCCGCAATGATTTCCTGAAAATCCATTTTGTATTCGCTGAAAAATTCTTTCGGAAGATTGCTGCAATGAAAACAAACTGCTTTATTAGCGTTCTTTCCGTAATTATTATTCCAGTCCAGCAAAGCGCTAGGTGTTTCAGATGCTAGCGCTAACATGTGCATACTGATAAGCCCACACACATCGACTTCACATGCGCTCGACATTAAATTTGAACTCATCATGCTCATCATTGTGCAAGGCACTACGCCATAGTTTTCTTCCATGGATGTCCAGCATTGAATGGCGCTTACAGTAACATCCACCTCTTTCATCCATTCTTCAGTAACAGCCGCAAGCTTGGCCTGCTTAATAATTGATGGATGAGGCACGTCAGTAATCGATATATAGTTTTTTATTGCCTCAATCTTCTCTTTGACAACCGGCGCACTGTCATCGAGCCGCGACACGCGACCCAAAATTTCTGAGAGATCGAGTGTTACAACTGAAATGCCTGCCGCTTCGAGAATTTTCTCGCTATAGCGAACCGTATTAAAAGCTTCAGGTCTTGCGCCAATTGCACCGATGCGCAAACCTTGTAAACCGCCGACGATACGACAAGTTGCAGCAAACCTTTGTAAGTCGCTCTGAAACTCCTCGCTTAGCGGATCCACACAGTGCGAGTCGGTCAGCGAATAGGAAATACCGTATTGTCGTAGATTATTACAGGCCGACATCTTCCCGCAGAAGCTATCGCGCCGCCATTTAATGGACATTTTCTCGGGTTCATCTGGCGTTGCCTGTATTAACGTGGGTACATTTAATTTCGACATACGAAGTGTGTCGGCTATGGGTCGCTCTTCACCAAAGTTTGGCAGCGTAACGACTATGCCATCGATTTCATCAGCGTGCCGTTTGAAAAGATCAGCGCATTTCTTGGCGTCTTCGTAGGACTGCACAGCACCATGTTCTGTTGCTTCAGTATCGAGTACGACACATTTATGCCCAGCTTTCTCAATGGCCTGAATCATGTGTTCGCGACCGGTTGCCGCAAGATGACCAGGAAAAAAACCGCGGCTGCCAACCACGATTCCAAATGTCATAGTTTTCACAGTACTTTTTTCTCCAAGTTCGCCGTATTCAAGATTGCACGCCAAAGTAGTGAGTGCTAAATAACTGCCGTATTCTTTTGATTTTCAGGTAACGTAGCAGCAAAGAGTCCATATAACGTTATCGATGAACACATCCGGTTTTATACAGAATCACACAATTCAGTTTTCTAAAAGCTAGCGGTTACGCCTGTGCAATTTAATGCGCAATTTGATGCGCAATTTGATGCGCAATTTGATGCGCAATTTGATGCGCAATTTGATGCGCAATTTGCCCAATTCGATTAGCGCATCTTTTAGCGAGTCGTACAGTGCTGTTAATCGCGTGCTCGCCTGGCAAGCATAATGATCGCTGCTTGTAATCTGTTGGCACTCGCTGAAAGCGTGTTGTAACCGCGCCGACATGGTTAGCTTGGCGAGCCGTTGTCGTGCCACTAAACCAAATACTACATGTTTCTTATGGCTTTGTCGTATTTTTTTTTAGTCGTAAAACAATTCATTTCTTCTACCACCACGCACGGCAATTCAGTGCTGGAAACTGGCGTGATCCGCTGTTCTGTATCAATCATCAGTTGGCGATGTGCAGTGCCAACGCAAGCCTCCTGGTTCGCAGAAGCTGGAACACGACAAAACGCATCGATCGCCTGAAGAATCATCTAGCGATATTCGTGCGTTTCAGGCAGCCGAAGAACGGCAGAATCTTCGTGATGAAAAATGAATTATGAGCGCGCGAGGGCGAGGACGCTGCCTGCGCCTAAAACGAAAGAGGTGTAAAACGGCATTAGCAACAATCTACGCAACCAGTTTTCTAGATGAACTACCTAACAAAAACCTTATCGAGCCAACGGTGCACGCACAACATTATCAGCACGCTGATCGCAAGCATCACCAATGCCGTTAGCATTCAAGTCGAGCTGCAGAAGATTTGGAACGCTGGGGCAATTATCTATAAAGTTGAGTACAGTGTCTGAATCTGAGTCTCGATCATCGCGCGCATCACATTCATCGCCTATTCCATCTTCATCGATATCGGACTGCAGTGGATTCGATTCAGATGCGCAGTTGTCATCGCGATTGCGAACACTATCGCCATCACCATCGATGTATTCAATGGGTACAATTTCAAATGCACCCGCATCGCAGAATTGATCGAGCTGCGGCCCATTGTCTAAACGTGGTATATCACGCGCATCATAATCCAGGCAGTTTGCTCTAGGCACAAGGTGGTGCGCCGGGCCGTCGCTGGCAATTGGTAGTGATGGCGTTATACCACCATACAAATCGAACTTACCAGAGAACACCGACCCGATAGCTTCAGAAATGGCACCACTTGATGCTCCACAGGTTTCATCGTCGAGTAAATTATATTGGCTGGATTCAAACTCAATGAGCTCTCCTTTGGTGCTACTGCAATTACCACCCACGTTATTGGTAACAATGGAATTTTTTAATGTGATGTTACTGCCATTGCGCGGTAGCATTGCACGAATACCTCCACCGTTGCCGTCGTCCGATACATTACCCCACAGTGTAAGATGAACTAACGCGATATCGACGAACAACGACTGCGTATAAATGGCCGCCCCACCCTCCGGTGCGCGATTGGCAATAAAACTGCTGTTACTGAGCCGCACAGCTCCCTCGCCCACACTCGACCAGATTGCGCCACCAAGCTTACGGGCGTTGTTACCATCGAAGGCACTGCGTGTAATGTTAAGATACTTTGCACCATGTGCCGCATGAATGGCGCCACCTTCATCTGCGCTGTTGCCCAAAAAGTAGGCGTGACTTGCAAATAGACTTCCACCATCGTCAATGCCAATTGCACCACCTTGTGAGGTTTGGAAGTCGGCCGTGCTCAGGGCTTTGTTGTTCATGAACATGACATTAGTCAGTTCAAGTTCAGCGCTATGTCGGATAGCACCGCCTGTGGTAAATCCGACAACTTGATTGTTTATGAAACGCGAGTTTTTAATGATGGTAAGGCGATCAGTTAATAAAGCGCCACCACCGCCCTCGTTAACTGAATATTCTTCCTCACGTAGCTGACCGTTTCTGAACTCCATGTTTTCGATTAACACAGACGATTCCTTCACGTTATTGTAAGGAACGCTCTGCAAATTCAATAAACGAAAAGGAACCGCATCGGTCTGCCGGGTTAATGACCCGTTGCGTAAAATCAACCCATGCCCATCATCGGGCGCCAGTTCGAACCCTTGTTGAAGTTCAAATTCTTGGCCCTGCAAATCGATCACATCACCCTGCCTGTTAAAGCCTGCCTTCTCAAAAGCATCGCGTAATTCATTTACGTTCGCAGGTGTAAAAACGTCGGCGTGTAAAACCCCAGCATAAGAGACGATTAAACACACAACACACGCGCGAACGCACGAGTGCAAATTGGCCGCACATGGCTTCACTCGCTGATTCACTCGCTCAAGCGCTACCAGTAACATTTCAGGGTTTTGGAACATAGGTTGATTGAATACGAACCACTATAACGAGTAGCAGCAGACACTGCTTGTACCGCTATTTTACTCCCACAGCAGCTCGCAACACACGCAAATTTGTTAACTGCGATGACATATTTCAAATAGTGTTCACCAGTTTGAAAATTGATGCACTAGCAAATTGCTGAACAGTCGCGCATTTATGTGTTTTGCACGACTACTCCACTAATTGGACAGGTAAAACGGACCACTGCTCAGGAAGGAAATAATCCGGTTGACAGATACCGATCGCCACGATCGCAGGCAATGGTGACCACTACGGCGTTTTCAAGTTCCTGTAGTAAAGACAGTGCTGCAACCATAGCACCGCCTGTTGAAACACCCGACATAATGCCTTCTTTCGCTGCCAGCTCACGCGCCATGACTTCAGCGTCGGACTGACTGACATCAATAATTCGGTCTACTCGTTCTGGCTGATATATTTTCGGTAAATAAGCTTCAGGCCAGCGTCGAATGCCTGCGATGCTTGAGCCCTCTTCGGGTTGGACACCAATAATCTGGATATCAGGATTTTTTTCTTTTAAAAAGCGCGAGGTGCCCATGATAGTTCCGGTGGTGCCCATGGAACTGACAAAGTGTGTAATTGAACCTTGTGTTGCCTCCCATATTTCAGGGCCGGTAGTTCGGTAGTGCGCGGCCGGATTATCTGGATTGGCAAACTGATCCAGTACGATGCCCTCACCTTTGGCCTGCATTTCCAGTGCAAGATCGCGCGCGTACTCCATGCCTTGTTCTTGCGTTACCAAGGTTAATTCTGCTCCATAGGCGCGCATCGATGCGCGTCGCTCTATGGTCATATTATCCGGCATGATTAAACGTAATCGATAACCCATGGCAGCCGCGACCATGGCAAGTGCAATGCCGGTATTGCCACTTGTGGCTTCAATGAGTAAATCCCCAGGCTTTATGGCTCCTCTGGCCTGCGCTTGCATGATCATATTCGATGCGGGGCGATCTTTCACCGAGCCTGCCGGGTTGTCGCCTTCGAGCTTACTGAACACCCGATTGTTGTTGGCATTTTCAGCCAAGCGCTGAATGGGCACCAAACGAGTCTTGCCTATCTGCTCTACCAGGGCTGGGATTGGTAATGAGGGACCGGGCTGTGCGGGAGTAGACATAGGATTAGTGTTCCATTTATACGCGATGGCGTCGATCGGCCATCAATAACTTGATCTCTTTGTTATACCAACTCAGTTATACCAACTCAGTTATAACCAACTCAGCATCATCATGCAAACCCGTTCTAATTGACAGGTTACAACCAATACCGTGTTTGTGCTCATCACACCAGGCGATAAAACGCCTAGCGCTCTTCCAGCTGATGCAACACATAGTCAACTTGCTGTGTGACGCTTGCCTTGTCGCAGCTGATTTTTTGCAACGCATCCATGCTCCGTATCCACGTGATCTGACGTTTTGCCAACTGCCTTGTCGCAGCTGAAGCACGATTTGTCATCGTAGCAAGGTCGGTTTCGCCTGCAAGATGCTCCCATGCCTGACGATAGCCAACACTACGCATAGACGGCATAGCCGGATGAAGCTGATACTCCGCCCTAAGTTGCCTCACTTCATCGAGAAACCCATTATCCAACATTTGATTGAATCGATACTCAATGCGCTTATGCAGCCACGCTCTATCGTCTGGCACCAACGCGAATTTGATTGGTGGCGTGTCCAGCAAGGGTTTGGTTTGCTTTTGAAGCTCCGACAACGCACTGCCAGTGAGCTCATAGACTTCCAACGCGCGTTGTAATCGTTGCGGATCGTTAGGATGTATACGTGCAGCTGCGGCAGGATCAACTCGAGCCAGCTTTTCATGCATCGCAGGCCAGCCAATTTTTTCCGCCTGCTGACTCAAGGCTGTTCGTGTTGCTGCATCGGCATCGGGTAATGGGGCAATGCCTTTTTCCAGCGCGTTAAAGTACAGCATGGTGCCACCGGTTAACAACGCTCGCTTACCACGGGCATGCACATCTTTTATCGAGAGTAATGCTGCATCACAAAATCGGGCAACAGAGAAAGCCTCATCGGGATCGCACACATCGATAAGATGGTGCGGCACGCCATCTTGTTCCTGTAACGAAGGTTTAGCGGTGCCGATGTTCATACCGCGATATACCAGCGCAGAATCAACGCTAATAATCTCAGCATTGATGGATTGTGCAAGCTGTATGGAACAACTGGTTTTTCCGCACGCAGTCGGGCCAAGTAAAAACAGTACGGCTTGTTCGTCAGAACTCACTTGCACAACAGTTTTATCTGCCTCTCATGAAAAGCGCATCGAGCGCTCGCATATCAAGCTGGGTCCAGGTGGGACGTCCATGATTGCACTGACCACTGTTGGGTGTGGACTCTATTTGACGTAACAGCGCATTCATTTCAATCACACTGAGTTTTCTGTTGGCGCGAACAGAACCATGACAGGCCATAGAAGACAACACCGAATCGATAGTCTGCTTAATGCGCTCACTGCTACCGAACTCTAAAAAGTCAGACAACACATCTTTAACCAGTGTGGCGCTATCGGCTTGACCAAGCATGGCTGGCACCGAACGAACACGTACTTCTTCTAAACCCAATCGCTCAACCTCTAATCCAATGGAGAGCAAACAATCTGCCTGTGCTTCACAACAATCTGCTTCCGATTCACTCACCGATACGGCCACCGGCACTAGCAAGGCTTGCGTTTTTACTACGCCTTGTTCGTATTCCTGTTTAAGTCTTTCATAGGTAATTCTTTCGTGTGCGGCATGCGCATCAACGATGATAAGGCCGTGCTGGTTTTGCGCCAGCACATACACACCGTGTAAGTGAGCCAACGCAAAACCCAGCGGTGGAATGTTTTCGTCTGTTTGTTCTGCTACCAATTCGCCGTTCGAGTCAGGCTGTTGGTCGGCAACCAATGGCGGCTGCGATGCTCGAGCATAGGGATCGATGGGCCGTGCCGCGTTTGGGTTACCTGCAGATAAACGTGACATTCCATCGAACTGTTCGCGCACGCCTAGCGGTATTGAAGACTGATATGGCTGCGGTGCTATCGCTGGTTGTACTGCGCTACTTGCCGCCATCGCCGCAGCGCCTTCCAACTCAACTTGCCTTTGACCGGGAGCAACAAAGGACGATCCGCCTGCGGCTGCATTGTCGAGTGAATCGGCAGGTGTGACGGTTGCCAGAAACGCTTTTAACGAACGACGGATAAAACCATGTACTAACTGCGATTCACGAAATCGCACTTCCTGTTTGCCAGGGTGTACGTTCACATCGACGGCGCGCGCATCCATTTCCAGAAACAACACAAACGCCGGGAACCGCTGATGGTAGATAAGATCGCTGTAGGCTTGCTTTACCGCATGAGCAATCACCTTATCTTTTACGACGCGATTGTTCACATAGAAATACTGCATATCTCCCTGACTACGGGAGAAGCTCGGGTCGGCTAACCAGCCACTGAGCTGCATGGCTTTATTACCCACAACCGGCCCCTCTATCTCGACAACCCTTGCCGCCGCACCAAATGACTTACCGAGTATTTTGGTTATACGCGCGTTTTTCTGATCTTGAGAATCTGCAGCATTGCAGTCAAACGTGCTTTTACCGTTATGAGTTAATGAAAAAGCCGCGTGCGAATTTGCCATGGCAAGCGTTTTTACCACGCTCTCTGCCCGTGCATATTCCGTGCGCTCGGTACGCATAAATTTGCGCCTTGCCGGCACGTTGTAAAACAGGCTATTCACATCAACCGTGGTGCCTGTGGGGTGCGCTGATGGCTCTTTTTCAAGCGTGCCATCGTGTCGATAGCGTAACGCCCAGGCAACCTCTGCATCAGCGGTTTTGGAGCTAAGCACCAAGCGGGAAACCGAGGCGATACTGGGTAACGCTTCACCACGAAAACCCATGGTCCCAACCGATTCAAGATCGGACATCGATTCAATCTTGCTGGTGGCGTGTCGGCTTAGCGCCAGCTCAAGGTCATCGGCTGATATGCCGTGACCATTGTCGCGCACGCGAATACGCTCTAAGCCGCCCTGCTCTATATCTATCCAGCAGTGCGTAGCGCCCGCATCGAGACTGTTTTCCAGCAATTCTTTAACGATAGATGCCGGGCGTTCAATGACTTCACCAGCCGCTATCTGGTTTATTAAGTGATCGGGAAGTTGTCGAATGGGCATGGTGATGACCGGTTCTACGGCTCGCGTTAAGAATGCCCCGTATTATGCGCTTTTTTCGGCCCGAAAACGGCCGAGATTGCGTGCCGCTCGTTTCCTGGAACCTTGCTAGCTTAACCCTTGATCGCTTAACCCTTGTTTGCGTACAGCCGCGTACCTTCCGGGGCGCGCTTGCTTAAATAACCCATAACCCCTTTCTGAATGGCTGCGGCCAGCGTTTCTTGAAAGCGCGGACTGTTCAGTTTTCGCTCTTCCTGTAAGTTTGAAATAAACGCAGTTTCCACCAGTACCGATGGTATATCCGGCGATTTCAGCACCGCAAAGTTGGCTTGCTCTACCGATGGCTTATGTACCGCACCGATTTTTTTAAGTTCCGACAACACGTCATCGCCAACTTCCAGGCTGGCTTCCAAGGTGCTGTTCTGCGCAAGGTCTAACAGTGTTTGTTTCAAGTCCTGGCTCAAGCCATCAAGCGCGATATCGCCGAACAACGCATCAGCTTCATTCTCTTTTTCGGCAAGCCAGGCGGCAGCTTCTGAGCTTGCGCCTTTGAGCGAGAGTGCGTAAACAGAGCTGCCCTTGGCGGCTTTGCGTTTAAACGCATCCGCGTGGACAGAAATAAACAGATCGGCATGTTTATCACGCGCAATACGAATGCGTTCGCGCAACGCCACGTACGTATCCTTATTGCGAATCATAACGGGCTTTACACCGGGTTGTTTCTCAAGCCGATTGTACAAACGGCGCGCAACCTTTAACGTGATGTCTTTTTCGCGAGTGCTGCGCTGCCCTATGGCGCCAGGGTCTTTTCCACCATGGCCTGCATCGATGGCAACAATCACGTCGCGTAACGCAGCTGGCTCAGTAATTCGCGCTTTGTACTCAGCTAACTCTGGATTGCCTTTCACGCCCAGATCAACAATCAGACGCTGACCAACTTGTCGTGCGACAAACCGGAACGATGCATTAACCGGCCGACGTAAGTCGATAACAACGCGCAACTTGCCACTCTCGTGCGTGCCAAAGCGAAAGCCTTTGACCGCACCCTGTGAAAACGATTCCGGCGTGACTGACTCCGCCATTCGTGTGTCGGGCAAATCAATGACTAATCGGTCGGGGTTGGTTAGTGTAAACAGACTGGCGTCACCCGTGGCTTCGCTCAAATCGAAGTGCAGCATCACGTTATCCTGCTGCACCATGCGAAAGCCAGACAAAGTGTTTACTGCCTGTGCAACACCTGCCGGGCCGCTGAGTAACGCTGCGCTGCCAAGCAATTGGATCAGCCGCCTGCGTGCCGAATCTGGATTGTTCCGCATTTCTATCTACCTTTGAAATCGTTACCCACAGGCAGAACAGGCACACAACGCGCGCAGCTCTGCCGATTAAAGCATAGTAGAGTTTTTGGAATTAACAACTGGAATGACCAATTGGCCGTGGCATGCAGCCAAACCTTACGACACAATGCTCACTTGCCGACCTTCAGCCAAGTACTCAATTGTGACCTCGTGAGTGGCTTTTGGCAACAGCCCCACGCCCTTCTCTGGCCATTCAATGATCAATAAATCACTGTTGGCAACAATGTCATCAAAGCCCAGATAATGCAGCTCTTCAGGGTCGTTCAAACGATACAAATCAAGATGCGCCACTTGCCAATCTGGCAGCGAGTAAGTCTCGACCAGTGTGTACGTTGGGCTCTTTACCGCGCCTTCGTGTCCCAGTGCTCTGATGATCGCACGCGCCAACACACTCTTGCCTGCACCCAAATCGCCGTTAAGCAACATGACCGCAGGCTTAACCAGAGACGCGGCCACGGTTTGCCCGAAACGGATCATATCGTCTTCAGTATCTATTGTTTTTTTCACAACCTGCCTCAACGCCTTAACCATCGCGTAACCTTGATTGCGCCTGCTGCCACTGCTCGTCGACAGGCGCTCGCAGATCAACGTATTCGCCTTGCCATGAGAAGGCCAAACGCTCGGAATGCAGGTACAGCCGTTGCAAGCCCAGACGCTTGAAATACGTATTTCTCTGGTTATCGCCATATCGGGTATCACCGATCACTGGATGCGCACAGTGTTTGGCGTGCACTCTTATCTGATGCGTGCGCCCTGTTTCAATATTGACCCGCACAGCAGAACCCTGCTCATAAGCTTCAATACAGTCAAAATGAGAAACAGCTGATTGTCCCGATTCGCTGACTATCACGCGACGCTCTCCTGCATGTTCTTTATTTTTGGCCAACGGTGCGTCAACCGTTTTGTTGCCATGCACCCACTTGCCATCAACCAGCGCCAGATAGGATTTTTCTATTTCCCGTTCGCGAAACAATCCCTGCATGGTTCGCCCGACTCCCGCATTACGCGCAATCAACAAGCAACCACTGGTCCCTCTATCCAGACGGTGAACAAGTTCCAACCCAGGCTCGGCACGCGCTTGCCGCAATGCATCAATAGCGCCGAACGCCAACCCGCTGCCGCCGTGCACAGCCAGACCGGGCGGTTTATTCAGCAAAAGATAATCGTCCGATTCGGCAAACACAGACGCGGCAACCGTAGCCGCCAGCTTATCGGGTACGCGTACGTCCGGCCCTGTTTTTATTTGCATTGGCGGTATTCTGACCACATCGCCTGCGACTAACTTTCGCGTCGGCTTCACTCGCCCCTTGTTAACACGAACCTCACCTTTACGAATCACTCTGTAAATGTGGCTTCGGGGCACACCCGGTGCGCGCCGAAGCAGGAAATTGTCAATTCGTTGACCCTCCTCTGTCGCTTCAACCTCGATCAGGCGAACACCAGTGGGAGCATTATCGCGCTCGTGCATGAAAGTTGCTTCACATTAAATGCGGTGATGATACGCCCGACAATTGCCGAATGGCGCTACCACTGCTATATTACCGAATCGGCTGCAAAACGGATTGCAACCGCCAGATGCTGTCTCATTCGGCGCATCGGCCTGTCAAATGGCTCACTTGGACACAAGCAGCTGAAAAATAGAGCAGCTGAGAACTAGAATTAATTGGTCACAAGCGAATTTCCCGCTTGGCACAAGTAGAGCAGCAAACAGGGCAAAAACAGTTTGAAAATCGGCTGGCACGGCACGATAGCCAACCCGCCCGATCGACGAAATTAATCGAGAAGCTAACAGCACAGTTAGATATCGCATTTAATGCCACTGCGTTTCGCAGTCATTTCGGCGACACGACAAAAGGCATCGCAATGCGATTAGCCGGTGCATCGCTTCCACAACTTAACAGAATTCGGATACCACCCTACTAACTCAATCATGACGTTCGCGACTTTCTTACTACTGGCTTTACTCAGCACATGCTTCCTGCTTCACGCACGGAACACCGCATGTCGCAAGCCTGATCGCGTGCGCGTACGAGTAACAAGGGAATCTGAAGTGGATTTCTACCTAAATGAAAAGAATGCTCATAAACGCAACTCACGAAGAAGAGTTGCGAGTAGCCATCGTCGATGGCCAACGACTAATAGACCTTGATATAGAGCGAAAAAATCGAGAGCAGAAAAAATCCAATATATACAAAGCGAAAATAACCCGGGTTGAGCCCAGCTTAGAGGCGGCGTTTGTCGACTACGGAGCCGAGCGACATGGCTTTCTACCTTTTAAGGAAATTGCTCGCGAGTACATAAAAGACAAAGGCAAGAAAAACGACAACGGACGCCCCAATGTTCGCGATGGCATCAAGGAAGGCCAGGAAATTGTTGTTCAAATAGAAAAAGAAGAGCGCAGCAATAAAGGCGCAGCCCTCACTACCTTCATCTCTCTGGCGGGACGATTTCTGGTCCTGATGCCAAACAACCCTCGTGCAGGTGGCGTTTCACGCCGCATTGAGGGCGACGACAGAAATGAACTCAAAGCCGCTATGACCGATGTGGTTGTGCCCGAAGGCATGGGAACCATCGTTCGCACTGCAGGCGTTGGCCGCACAACTGAAGAGCTGCAATGGGATTTAGACTACCAGGCAGAAATCTGGAAAGCCATTCAAGACGCATCTGGCGAGCGCTCCGCCCCTTTTCTTGTTTATCAGGAAAGCAACATTATCGTTCGCGCCTTGCGCGATTACTTTCGTAGCGATATCGGTGAAATTATTGCCGATGAACAAGCCACGTTCGATCAGTCGAATGAGTTCATCCGCATGTACATGCCGCAGAACCAACGCAAACTGAAACTGCACACCGACGATGTACCACTGTTCAACCGTTATCAGATTGAATCGCAAATTGAATCTGCGTTTCGCCGTGAAGTTCGACTGCCCTCTGGCGGTGCGTTGGTTATCGATCATACCGAGGCGTTAATCTCCATAGATATTAACTCTGCCCGCGCGACCAAAGGCAGTGATATCGAAGAAACAGCAACGAACACCAATTTAGAAGCAGCAGACGAAATCGCGCGGCAACTCCGCCTTCGCGATTTGGGTGGGCTGGTCGTTATCGACTTTATCGACATGATGTCGAACAAACATCAGCGCTCCGTTGAGAATCGATTACGCGATGCGCTTAAGTACGACCGGGCACGCGTGCAAGTTGGACGTATTTCCCGATTCGGCTTACTTGAAATGTCGCGTCAGCGCTTACGGCCATCGTTGGGTGAAACCAGTGAAAACGTTTGCCCTCGCTGCCAGGGTCACGGCACCGTTCGCGGCATTGAGTCTACTGCATTGTCTATTTTACGACTGCTGGAAGAAGAGTCGATGAAAGACAATACCGGACGCGTGCTAGCCGAGGTTCCGGTAGAAGTGGCCACTTACCTGCTCAACGAAAAGCGTGCGAATATCGGCGAAATCGAAGCGCGCAATGAAGTGACTCTCATGATCGTTGCCAACCCGAATCTGCAAACCCCGAATTACACGCTTGAACGCATTCGTGGTAACGAAGCCGATCACAACGCCAACAAACTCAAAAGCTATGAGTTGCAGACCGACGGTGAAGACACTTACTCCCCGGCCGACCCACGAGATGAAAAGCCAGTGGAAACCGCAGCGGTTGGTACGGTGGTACCCGATGCACCTGCTCCAACCCGAAAAGCGGTTGAAAAACCAGCAAAACCACTACCGGAAAAGGCTGGCATTGGCAGGTTTCTGGGTGCGGTTACGTCTTTGTTTGGTGCCTCATCCTCAAGCGAGTCTGAAGCCAACCAAGCTACTGAAGCCAACGCATTAACCAAAGACTCAACCGATTCAAACGGCAACCGTAAAGCGCGTTCAGGACAAGGTCGACACCGAAACGCTGACGGCAACCAGGAACGCAAAGGTCGGAACAATAGCGGCAAGAAAACCAACTCACGCGGCAAGAAGCGCAGCGCGAAAGCGGATAGCGATACCGATCAGAGTCAAAGCGAAGGAAAATCGCGTGGTGGTCGCGGACGTGGTCGATCACGAAACCAGAATAAAGATAAAGTGGCAAGCGAATCGCCGACAACTGACAATATCGAAGAGAACAGTGAAAGCGATGTCAGCAATGAGGCGCAAAAGACCAAGCAGGATCAGCCTAAACGCTCTCGCGGTCGTCGCCCTGCACGCTCACGCAACAAGTCAGAGAAGACCAACGAAGAAGTGGTAGCAGATAGCACCAACGAAACTTCAACTGACACCACTAGCACTGACGACGCCGACAGCGGACGTAAAACTCGTCGACCGAGCAAGCGCGCAACCGCTGCCAACGAAGCAGTCAATGGAAACTCATCTGAGCCCAACGGCAATGTGTTGCAACCCGAACCCATTGATGATGATTCGCTGGATAGTGTAAACGGTAACGTCGCTCCCACCGAACAGGATGATCAAAACGCCACTGCTAACAATGCACGCAGAAAACGGGGTCCAGGCCGTCGTCGTCAGCGCACAAACAACAAAGCTGAAAAGAAAGGCGCGAGCGAATCAGCAGATGGAAACAACGCTCAGAACGAGAATAACGGCAACGAGAAAAGCGGCAACGAACGCCCTGCCAGCGATAGCGTGAAAACTGCCAGTGCCAGTGTTGTCAGCGTGAGCCAACCTGCAAACGATCAACACAAGCCATCTGCTGCTGACGATACCAATCAACGTCATCAAGCCAATAATGCAGAAAAGACAGAGCAGCCCTCTATCGCTAGCACAGCGTCGAACCCACCAGCACCACCGATGGCTTCAACACCGGCAACTCCAACGCCTTCAATAACAGCGGCGTCATCAGGAAAAGCACTTGGTGCATCTGCTTCGACCTTCAGTCAAGCGGCGAATGACACAACCGCAAAAACACCGGATGTAACGGGCAATACCGAATCGAAAGATGCGGGCAAACCCCATACACAACCAGCGCCTACTCAAGCACAAAGCACAACTGAAAACGCTCGAACAGCATCAGCTAAACCAGCTGCTGCTGAGTCGACCCAGAGTAGCGGAAGCGATAGAGAAGACAAAGATCGCTCACCGGTTTCTCAGCGCCAACCAAGTCAGCTGAAAAGCACCGTTCGTTCATTGGCTAATAAAGACGAATCGGCACCAACGCCCAGTAACACAAGCACCAGTAGTCCCAGTTCAGGTGGTGGCTTGTCTTTCGCATCCAGAAAGGTGCCGGATGTGAAGTCTCCAGTTGCAAGCAAGAGTAGAACGCCGGCAAATTCTGAAAGCTCAGACGAATAGCGAGTGTGCCTGAGCCTATCAGTAATGCAGATATTGGCCAGATCGCACAATAATGTTTGCCAGACAATGAAGCTTCATTGAGAAACCAGCAAGTTCGCCTTAAGTGCAATGATGCACAAGGGGCGAGCTTGCTTGTTCTACAAAACCCCGTTCATACAAGCCGATGATCCAAAAGCTTGATAAGTATCAACCCAGCTTTTTTTCAATCCTCTTAACACTAGCCCGATGGCTTGGCAAAGTTGTCATTGAGTTTCTGAACAAATTCAGAGGCACCTTCCAGAACGGCGTCTATCTCTCGAGCGCGTCGATTGTTCCAACCCGCAGCTTTAGTTATCAATATCGGCCGGTAAAAACGCGTGTTATGTGCAAAAACCGATGCATATTCAGCATCCGCTGTTCCACGCAGCTTGCGTATCATGTATTTGGCAACGCTTGATCGGATAAACAAATGAACGCCAAACGCTGCGATCAAAATACCGGCGATACTTCCCATCATAGTGATAGGGCTTGCGAACAAACTTAAAATAAAACTGAACAAAGCACCCAGGCCACCCAGTGCAAACGCGCCTCCAAAAACAAGCGCAACGATCAACCCAAGCGCTATTGCATCAAACCGCCATACCCGGGCAGCCCAACGCTTCTTTAGTCGCTCAATGGTCGGCACGGCTTCATCGCGAATTTTATACGCTTCTTTTTCAAGTGAACCAATGATGCGATAAGCTCGTTCAGCTTCCACCTGCTCGATACGGGCTTCAATGTCGGCCATATCTGCATCACGCTTGGCCTCGAAACGCTTACGAGCCGATTCGTTTTCAATGCTTGGTGCGACCTCTTTGTTATAAATCGTGTAAAAGCGGCCGGCAGTGAGACCCTTCTGAGACAGAGCCCGCTGCCAGGCACCGACAATCTCCTCGGAGTTATCTTCGCGAGCCGCAGTATCGATCTGGTTAAGTACAAACATAAACTTACTGCTGTCAGAGCGGTTAACTGTATTGCCCACAAGATGCGTGAGCGTATCCTGCATCGCCCCAGGTTCCGGGTGTCTTGCGTCAAAGAAAACCAGCACCAGATCGGATATGCCCATGATGTGATCTGTGAGACGCAGCGTTGATGTTCGTTGGTCGTCCGCATCGAAACCGGGCGAATCGATCAAAATTTTGCCACGCATGATGGGTGAATCTGTAACTTTTAGTTGCAAATAAGCATCAATACGCCGCCCCTCACCCGTGGAGACTTTCTCAATTTCATCACTGATCCGGTAAAACGGAAAACGCATATCGGCGTCTAGCGCAAGCCCAGGCAACACTCTGCCCGCGTTTTCTTCGCCGAAACAGATGACGGTAAATTTGTCATCAACCGCTTGATTACCTGTTTTCTGTAAAGAGCGCTGCAGGTAACTGTTTATAAAGGAAGATTTACCAGCCGAGAATACCCCAAGGATAGAAACCAGTGGCCACCAGGGGACCTGTGTGGCATGTGACTGATCGGCCCGCAAAAGGCCCATTGAATAGCTAATCTTATCCAGTTTTTCGAAGCTGTCGATCACCTCTATCAGCAGCGGATTTTCGCGCTTCAGGTGCTGTTTCAGGCTATTCAGGCGTTTTATAATCGAATTGTCAGCACGGACCATGATGGTCGGATTCTCGGCTAAAGGTGTTAGTATTATTTGTGTGCGGAAGAGTATGTCTACCGATTTACTCAACCCTATCCACTGCCGTATGGTGACGGGTATGGCAAAACAAATGGCTGTTGGACTAGTTTAGCAACGTATACGGCGAGCTAGTCTGGTTTTTCAGCTTCAGTGTCGTACTTTGCAGTAACTTAATTTGCAGTAACTTGATTTGCAGTAGTTTTATTGCACGGCGTTATCCACAGTTAACCCATTTGGTGCAGTTTAGAATTTGCGGTTATGTTGTTGTAATGTCTTGTGGAACGCGATTCCCCGGTTTTCCAAACACCGACATTGCAACACATTCAATGCAGCAAAACATTATGGAGGGAGGTTCTAATGAGTTGGCTTATTACATTATTAGTTGCCGTTGTCGGGTATTTCATTGTCAAGGGACTGCACGCTCGGCATCTGGCTCGGTGCGCAAACGATGATCGCACTGCAGAGCATGTACCAGAGACTGTAACCAACAACAACAGCCAGGCAGACTTCCATAGCAACACGGCAAATTCGGCATCGTTCAATAAAGCACCTCTACCCGCGCCGCACGAAGGACCGTCACTGCTTTACGCTGAGCGAAGCAATAAAGTTTCTTCCACAGAGGATAAAACAGCAGCATCCACAGAACACACGAGCACCAACCGAACCAGATCGCAGCAATCGGACGTCGGCAACCGCGGCCATCACACCAGTGAGCAACCCCAGCTGGCACACCAGGGTGCAAACACATCCGTTGCCGCAAATGCCAGTACGATTTCCAATACGGTAAACAATGAGGCGGATAACGCACTGGATTTAACCGCAGAAACGGCAACGCTTCGAAGTGATGAAGTCGGCGACCCGGCCAACAGCAGCGACTACACCCGCATCGATACGCCAACACAACAAACAGCACAACAAGCCCCCGCAGACCATCACGTGGCGGCGACTACTCATGCACCCAGCACGATCCAGAACAACGAGGGCAACGTCAGCGACACCCGTGGCCAATCGACAAACAACGCAAACGTGGCCATAGGCGCAGGTGCAACCGCCGTTGCCGCTGCAGTGATCGCCGGCGCGTCAGACTCAGCATCAGCCTCTGCACATCACGGCGCTTCTGCGCAGGCGAGCGCTGGTCACTCAGGTGCAGCGCAATTAAGCGCAAACCAATCACTTGGTGCGGACGCCTCGGCTGCCGGTGCGCAGAATTTGCAGACCGAACACAACGACATTGACCTGGAGCTTGGCGATACCACCCATACCGACGCCGACGACCTTGCAGATGATCACGATGAACTGCTCGACTTCGGCGATCTTACCGCCGACATTAGCGAGATGTTGAAAGAGCTTAATTTGCGCGAAACCGATTCGCCACGCCTGGAAATCGAGCCAGACGAATTCGCTCAACTTAAAACCGGAGAGCCCGGTGAAGTAAAACCTGAAAAAATTGAAAATGTGGCTGGAAAGTTACGCAACATGCTGCAATAGTCCATGCCCCGTAGAGTACTCCGATCGCTAGTTGATTCACGTAACGTACACACCATACGTCGCGATTTCATTTCCATTGCCGCGTTCGTCGCCATCATCTGGGTGGTTTTCGCGCTCGATCGTTTTATGGCGCTCGAACAATACGGACTTATTCCACGCAACGTACGCGGACTAGTCGGCATTGTGGCTATGCCCTTCCTGCACAGCGACCTTTCACACATCATTGGCAACACGGTGCCTCTGGTCGTCACACTGTTATTGCTGGCAGGCTCTCGCGCAAACAGTGGGGCCATTGTTGTGCTTATCACGGTCTTGGCGGGTAGTGGTCTGTGGCTGTTCGGACGCGAAGCATTGCATATTGGCGCAAGCGGCTTGGTGTTCGGCCTCATCGCGTTTCATGTCTGTTCCGGATTTTTTGAACGACGATTCAAATCAATTATTATTGCACTTGTCGTAGGTGGGCTCTATGCAGGAACGCTCTTTAACGGTGTACTGCCTTTTCAAAAAGGCGTTTCATGGGATGGACACTTGATCGGCGCAATAGCGGGTGCACTGGTTGCACTTATAACGGCTAAATGGATGCTGCAACCCGAGAACGTCGAGCAAACACAGCATCGCCGCCGCTTCACCAACACGTAAGCCACTCATGACCAACCCCAAAGCGCCGATGAAGTTCGCCGGCAACTTCACGCAACAGGAAGCCATTCCTGAAGAGGCCATTGAAAGCGCTATAGCAGTCATGCGCTCAGGTCGCTTACATCGATATAACGTTGCAGAACCCGGGGAACCATCGGAAACAGCCAGACTTGAAGTTGAGTTTGCCAACTATCAGGATCAGAAATACGCGCTGGCCCTCGCCTCTGGTGGTTATGCCATGCAAACCGCGCTGCGCGCAATTGATTTACAACCAAGCGAGCCGGTACTAACAAACGCGTTCACCTTATCACCCGTACCGGGCGCAATTACTGCCGCTGGTGGCATACCCGTATTAATAGAGACCACAAGCGACTTGACCATTGATATAGATCATTTAGATGCTGTCGCGACGCGCACCAAAGCACGGGTTTTAATGCTGTCTCATATGCGTGGGCATATTGCAGATATGGATGCTATTGCAGATTTAATAAAGCGACACAATATCCTCATGATTGAAGATTGCGCACACACCATGGGCGCAAGTTTTAATGGCGTAAAAAGCGGAAACCATGGTCAGATTGCCTGTTTCAGTACGCAAACCTACAAACACATGAACTCTGGTGAAGGCGGCTTTCTAACCACCAATCACGACGAATACATGGCCAGAGCAATCGTGCTCTCAGGTTCGTACATGTTATTCGAGCGCCACGTTGCTGCACCACCTAAAGAGGCATTTGATCAAGTGCGCATGCAAACACCGAATTGCAGTGGGCGCATGGATAATTTGCGTGCGGCAATACTCAGACCACAGCTGGCCAAGCTGGATGCGAATTGCGCGCGATGGAATGAACGATACAATCGCATTATGCAAATACTGAAACCACACAATGTTATCGCGGTGTCCAATTCGCATGCTCATGCGCACGAGGTTTTCAGCTCTTTTCAGTTTTCCATTCCTACATTGAACGATGCGCAAAACGCTCAGTTTCTGGCAGACTGCTATAAACGTGGAGTGGAGCTAAAATGGTTTGGCGATAGAAACCCGGTGGCCTACACCAGCCACTATGAAAGTTGGCAATATGTGGAGTCGCAACCACTGGCACAGACCGATCAGGTACTGCACAGACTATACGATTGCAGAATCCCGTTAACTTTCTCTGTTAATGATTGCGAAGCGATAGCACTTATTATTGTTGAGGAAGCGAACAAAGTAGCCAGCTGACATGCGCGCCTATCATTCAATCGCTAATGGCCTAGTGGTCGCAGCCTCTGTCTGTGCACTGATAAGCCTGAGCGCGCTGTTGTCGACGCAGCATGTTTTGTTCGACTTACTCAGTCATTTTCGCGTTCAGTACATCATCCTGCTTATACCCGTTTTTTTGCTCGCTATAGTGCGCAAGAAAACAACCAGCGTCTTAATCATCTGTTTTGCGTTGGCAGTACACGGCTACTCGGTCACCATGTCGTTATTGCCTCGTTCCAGCCTTAGCAGTCAATCTGAGTATGTTGAACTCACCGTTTTCACCAGCAATATACTGTTGGTGAACAACCGTTATCAGGAAATGCTCGAGCTTATTCAATCGGTTTCTCCGGATATTATTGCGTTTCAGGAATACACCTACGATTGGCATTCTGAACTCAGTGGCTCACTTAACGATTACCCTTATGTATCCGCCCATCCGGCACACGGTGCATTTGGCGTAGCGCTATACAGCAAATACCCACTGTCGAACGAGCGTTTGCAGGACACACAGCATGATGCTATTAAACTGGCCATAGCCGATGTAGTAGTGGAAGGTAAAACCATACAAATTTCCTCAGTGCACCCGCCACCGCCGGTATCTCAAGGTATGTACGAGGTACGCAATTCCATCATGCAAAGCATTGGAGAACAGGCCTCAGCGACAGACATACCCGTGGTGGTTATGGGTGATTTCAATGCAACTCCATGGTCGGGCCACTACAGTACGATGATGTCGGCAGGCAAGCTACACAATGCAAGAGCCGGCTTCGGATTTCACCCCACTTGGCCATCTCACAATGTACTGCTGCAAATTCCAATCGACCATATATTAGTGAGTAACAGCATCAGATCTGTTGACTTTGGTTCGCAGTGGCTTAAAGGGTCTGATCATCGGGCATTATGGAGTACCGTAAGAGTGTACTAATGGTTTTTTGGGCCATAGTTCAACCTATACAGCAACACAGCCTCGCTTCTATAGCGATTAGAACTGAACGCACTTGTCTAACAACTAAAATTGAACAAGTTAGAGTGTGGCCGGTTCGTGAAACTTATCGGTGCAACACACGCATTAGGGTCCTGTTCTTCAATTGGGCTGGCAATGGGAATACCATTAACGTCACACTCAATGGGCTCCACTGGATCCGTTGGGTCCGTTATATTTTGTTGTGTATCGATTTCGTCAAGCGTCCATGCGTACATCGAATCAAAGACTCTGACCTCTGGTGGCTCCAGCTGACCATCCCAGGCTTCCGACTGCATCCGAACAGTGGCAGTGGCCTGAATGGGAAGCATACCCCTGATGTAGTACATCCAGTTATCCGGATCCATTTGCATCATCACCATACGCATGGTTTCTCTTACGCCCGGTATTTCCATATCCAACACGGGTATGCGCATGGGATAGCCATAGGTGACGCGTATTTTCAGCAGGTTTGCATCTTGCACATTGAGACCATCGGTTTTAACTTCAGCATGATCTCTGAGCCTTAGATGACTATTGGGAATCGCCACGACATTGCGCTGATTGCCATGACTGTCTTCAACATCTTTCTGCTTCCCATGTTGAGCAAACGTAGTGGATGTTGGGTTGAGAATCTCGATCTTGGTTGCTGTTGGGTCATTCGCGATTACCACAGACCGGGTAATGGAATAAGTGCCGTCTCGAACACTACCTGTACCGCCAAAAATGGGGGCCATACGATAGCCCAGCTCTTTGCGCATAAGATCGACCTGCCCGTTATTGACTGCACCAGTCCGAGCGGCTTCGAATGTTGCGTACGTTAACATGGACTTTGCATGGTAAACCAAACCCATTTGCAGAATACCCAGACCGACAAACATCAGCAGAGGCGTCACAATAAGAAACTCGGCCATCGATGCACCTTTCTGACGCACAAGACTTATTGTCCGTTTTATTTTCGGTTCTCTGCACTGCATAGCACACTCCATGAATAGTCGCTGAGTAGTCGTCGCTGATAGTCGCCTATAAGTAGCGCTACTACTGACTCACCTTAATTTTGCCCATTTCTTGATTCATTAATGCATCAATAGCGTCGACACGCAGCATGATTAACTCCCTGGCAGGATCACCGGCACGCAGGTTTTCCCATGACTGCAACATGGCGGCCTTCGCGTTTAATAAATAAGTTGTCGACAGGTTGAACCACGGCTTGGGTTGCAGTGAGTCTCTTTGGATTGATGTTTCATATGCATGAATAGCCTGATTGAATTCGCCTTTTTGTACATAGGTGTTGGCTAATCGGAACCAGATATAGGCATCACTTGGAACACTTTCGGTTAGTTGCTGGTAATAACGTGCAGCTTCTGTCCAACGCGATTCCTGATAGGCTTCTTCCGCCATGCGAGAAATACGAAAAATATCATCCGTGTAGCGCTCAGGCTCTGAATTGCCCGACCCATTGGTGCCGGTGCTTGCACAGGAGGACAATAACAACGAACATCCAATGAGCATCAGATACGCAATCGATTTTGTCATTTTTGGTTTTATCATGTTAAAGCTCATTCCGATCTCCAATGGATATGTAGTTTAAGTCGTTTGCGCACATGCCTTCCAATAAGCCATAACGCTCTGCACAACCGGCTTTTAATTCAATAACAGCGCGAGCGCCCTTACACTTCATCCAGCTATTGGGTTTGAGCAACCCTGTTTTAATCACTGTTCCTGCGCTGTTGAGAAACACGATATCTAACGCATACTTCATCCCAAACGAATGCACATCTGCGCACGGTTCTATATGCAGCGCCTCAGTTTCCTTCAGTGGCGATCGACCCAACAGCCCGCGTAAGCGCAGCCAGAAACTACTGGCTTTGTAGACGGTAAGCCTGTTCATGGTGAATTCACCGGCGCTGAATTTGTCGACCGCTTGAACACTCATTGTGCTCACTCGTATTCTCCATTTCTAACAGTACCTAATTCCGTATCCGAGTCAGCGCCCTGATGTTGTACTTCAAAATCAACCGTTGCAGAGTTGGTACCGGCAAACACATACAATTGCCCTTTATAGGGACAAGTAAGGTTCATTCTGACGAACACCATCGTTGTGCCGTGGTATTTATCTGTTTTGGTTTTATACACGCCATCCTCAGAACCACTAACCAGCTCGGGTTCACCATCAACAACACCATTGCCGTTACGATCCGCATAGAGCTGTAACACTTGCGGGCCTGAAAAAGTATTACCGGAGTACTCCATGTACATACCTACCTCGACATCGCCAAGGGGGGACCCCTCTTCATTGGTCACGGATACGTTTACAGGTATATCCTGATACAACGTGTCCGGGCTGACGAAGCAACCCATGTCTGCGCTGGGATCAGTAGCGGTTAGCGTAATCGTTTTTGTTTGCGGGCTAACCTGCAAAACAGCATCGGGAGGAAACTGATCGGTATTACATGCAGCGAGTAATCCAATGAGTAAGCAACTCACACCCAATTGTTCTATTCTTTTTCTTAAATACACAGATTAATCCTCATCAATACACCAGCCGACAGTTCAACCAGCTAAACCTCGCCACGCTAGCCAGGCCAGTTGTAAGCCCACACCAGCGGGCCCCACGTGATAATGTTTTGCAATAACGCTTTACTTATTATGAGAAATCCCAAAACTAAAAACGTACAAGGGAAAATAAACATAACTAACGGTCCAAGCAGTTTTACTGGTGCTTCCATAGCCTGCTTTTCTGCCTTCTGAAAACGCTCACTGCGAATTTGATCTGCCTGAGCACGCAAAATTGGTCCCAGACTCGACCCGGTTCTTTCCGCTTGTATCATGCTCGATACCACACCCACCAAAGCCGGGCTGCCGGTTCGATCTGACATTGCCCTTAACGATTCCGATCTTGTTTTACCGGCACGTATATCTCTTAATACACGACTGAACTCGCTTCGTAGCGGTGAGTCTCCAGACTTGGCAACCGCTTGTGTTAGACCACCGGTTAAGTTAGTACCCGCCTCTACAGAGAGCGTAATAATGTCGAGATAAAAAGGCAGTCGCTTTAAGATATCGGCTTTTCGTTTTACCGCAGATTCCTTAAGCCACAATTCGGGGTAGTAGAATCCGCCGAAGCCACCGATAAGCGCCAAAACAACAGCCGATTTCCCGAGCATTGCGAGAAAGAAGTAACTGAACACAGTGAATACACCGGCCGAAACAATTTTTGCTGCAATAAACTGTTCGGGCATGATGCTGTATTCTTTTCCCGCCATTCTGAGCCGGTAATACGCCGCACTCTTTTGAGAATCTGAAAAGTAGGGTCCCCAGTGGTGCTCAACGGCTGTAATTAATGGCCATACAACGCGAAAGCCTTTTGCAGGTCTGTCCAGATACGAGCGATCTTCATCTGGCACTTCATGAAAAACGCGGTACGCTTGCCAGAAAAAAATTCCGACGAAAAGCCCGATTGAAATACTGATGATGAATATGGTCATACGTCGATCGCCACTATTTTCTTGATCATGGTTCCACCAATAACCTGCATTACCATTATGATGAACAAGAACACCCAGCCTAGAATACTGGTGAACATTGGCCTGGTTGCTTCCGGTTCAATAACCATCAGCGCAGCCAGAATGAGAAATGGCAAAGCGGTTACCACGTATCCTTGCAGAATACCTTGTGCCGTAAGCGCTTTGATCTTTCCTTCCATCTCCATTTTTTTGCGCAGTGTTTCTGACAAACGCGCAAATATCTCTGCCAGGTTACCGCCCACATCTTGTGAGATAAGCGCAGCCGATATCACCAAATCCATTTCTTCTGTTTGTACACGCTCGCCCAAGTTATCGAGTGCTTCTTCTAGTCGTGCGCCCATTCTCTGTTCTCGCAGCATGAGTGAGAACTCCTGACTTATGGGGCCCTTTTGTTCTTCTACCATGGCTTGTACTGCTGAGATAAACGTCGACCCCGCTCGCATCGCACCACTGATTTGAGCCAAGGAATCCGGAAGCGCAAAATTGATCGCGTCGGCTCGCTTTTTCGCCAACCGCTTGAAGTACATTTTGGGAAATTGAAACACGGCCGCAAAAGACAGGATGATAAACACCCACGAGAAATCCATTATGTACAAAAAAAGCGGGACCAGGAACATGGCGCCCACATAGATAATTAACAGTTTACGGGTGTCCGTAAACATGAACATGCGTTCCAGATTCTCTTCGGCTGTTTCGGTAAATTGGTTAGAGTGGCGTACCCAGGCATCGGAGCCAGTGTCCATCATGGTGTAGGCAATCAGCCCTCCACTCATAAACAGCAACCCTAATATGGTTAACAGCATCATGCGACTTCACTCGCACGACTGTTATTGAAGCAACTGATATCCATTTCTTTGCCCATAAGCCGAAGCTCATCATAAAACGTGGGTATAAAACCTGTGGGCTGAAACACGCCACGCACCTTACCGTCGGGCCCGAAGCCTTGCTGTTTGTACTCAAAGATATCCTGTAATTGAACGGTACCGCTTTCAACACCGACAACCTCAGTCACCTTACTGATTTTTCGGGAGCCGCAGGGATAACGAGTTTGTTGAACAATCAAGTGTACCGCTGACGCCACCTGCTCCCTTATCGCTGTAACCGGTAGATCTAGCCCCGCCATTAGGACCAACACTTCCAATCGGGAGATAACGTCTCTTGGGGTGTTGGCGTGAATAGTTGTAAGCGAACCATCGTGTCCAGTATTCATAGCCTGAAGCATATCGATGGCTTCACCGCCACGGCACTCCCCGATAACAATTCTATCGGGTCGCATACGAAGTGAATTTTTTACCAGATCGCGTATCGGAATGTCGCCTTTGCCTTCCAGGTTGGGAGGCCTGGATTCAAGAGATACAAGGTTAGGCTGTGCTAGAGACAGTTCTGCGGCATCTTCAATGGTCACGATGCGATCCGTATCCGGTATGAAGTTTGACAACACATTCAGCAGTGTTGTTTTTCCAGAACCGGTACCGCCAGCTACAATAATATTCTTATGGCTTTCAACACAAACCTGGAAAAAATCCACCATTTGCTGATTGGTTGAACCAAACTTCACCAAATCTGAAAATTGCATGCGGTATTTTGGAAATTTTCTTATGGTAATGCTGGGGCCTTTTAAAGCCAGTGGCGGTATAACCGCATTAACACGCGAGCCGTCTTTTAATCGTGCATCGACAATTGGACTACTCTCATCAATTCTTCGACCAATCGGGGTGATTATTCTTTCAATTACTGCGTAAACGGTAGCATCGCTACTGAACTGATTCTTTGATCTAACGATCTTGCCATTTTTTTCCAGAAATATTTCCGCATGGTTGTTAACCATTATTTCTGTGACTTCATCGTCTTCGAGAAACTTTTCCAGTGGCCCCAGCCCAACTGCCTCATTGAGCACATTGACTCTCAACTGTTCCAGATCGAGATGATCCGGAAATTGTGATTCTATGCTTTGAACAATTTGACCGATAAGATTTGAAGCCTCTTCACGCAGATCGTCATCGGTCATACGATTGACGTCTTTTCGACGTAAGTCCATTTGATTTAGTAGCTGATCGTGAACAATGTGACTCCAATACGCCAGCTCAGCATCCTCTTCTGTGTAAGCACTTTCAGGCTCTTGTTCTGGCTCAGCAGCTTCCGCACTGGACACGTCTGCAGCGAGTGGTGGTGCTATTGATTGAGATTGATTGGCAGCCGTGATGGTATGAGATTCACCTGATTGCCGGGCCATTGAACCATCTGACATTGAACCGGCTGCTGACGCTACCGCACCTGCATCTGTTTGAACATTTGAACTAGCGTGAACGGTTTCTTGTTGACTACTAAGACTCGATTGTACAGCTGTGTTTGATTGATCGTCCACCATCTCTGCACCGGCTGCACCATTCGACGATTCACGCGTTCCGGTGTTATCACTGATGTCGTCTGTATCTATTGGTGAGCCAACAGGCTCTTTTTTGCTGGAGAACAATGAAAACAGACCACCTTTCCTGGGTTTCTCAACAACCGGCTCTTCCTCGTAATGGTTTTGTCGTATTTCTTTGTTGGCTTGCTCCGTTGAGCGATTATTATTGTCACTTCGCGCACCAGAAGAAGCCGAATCGCCCTGATTAACCAGATGGTCGGATATCACGGGCATACCATCCAAGACTAGCGATACATCGCCCACGACAACCTCATCAAGGTCGCTCAGTGGGCCGTATTCCTTAACTCGTTCTTTATTAACCCACGTGCCGCTGAGACTGCCAAGATCGGTAATGTGAATGCCGGATGGGCGAAGCCGTAGCTCGACGTGTCGCTTAGCCATGGCTTTTGTGTCTAACACCAAATCGTTGCTACGGGCGCTACCAATGGAGCAAACCTCGCCTTTAGATTTAAAAGACTTACGACGAGAACCACCGTGCGAGTAGTAAAAATCAAACATAGTCTTAGTCCAGTAAGGGTAACTCGTTACGAGCGTTTTCTAGTTCTTTAGCTGTGTAGTTATTAATATTGGTTTGCCTGCTTGTTAATAATTCACCACTGGGTTCAATGACTTCAGGCGTTACGAATATGACCAACTCACTTACCGAGTTACGGATATTTTTAGACTTGAATAAATTACCCAGGATAGGCAAATTTCCGAGACCAGGAATCTTATCGATATCGTTGCTGGACTCTTTGCTGAGTAGTCCACTTATAACAATGGTTTGCCCTGATCTGACGTTCACTTGAGTTTGCGCACGTCTGGTAAGTAGACCGGGGGTACCTTGTATGGACAATGCCGGATCAATCTGACTGATCTCCGTTTCGATCATGGTTCTGACGTTCCCGGATGGGTCGATTTCCGGAGAAATATTGAGCTTGATGCCGTAGTCTTTGAACGCCACCTTGGTTTCACCATTGGGGCCGACTGTTGGGTAAGGAACTTCACCACCTGCCAGAAAACTTGCAGAACCGCCATTGGTACAGCTGAGTACCGGTTCGGCTAAAGTGACTGCATCACCGTTTGAGGAAAGAAAGTTAATGCGCGAAGTAATGTTAGACGCAATACCAAAATAGGTAGAGAATGGTGCCACCGTATTAGGCAAACCGTCGAACCCCTCGGTAACGGGACGGAACAGATTGTTCCCGATTACATCACCCGCTGTGGCAAAAGTAGGGCCGTTCACGCTATCCCCCCAATCGATACCGAGTTTTCCCAGCGCGCTCTTACGAAACTCAACCATCTTGACTTTCATTCGAACCATACGCTCCATGGGGAAGCGCGTTTCAGGGTCCTCTTCTGTCACCCGAATGTTGTAATCGGTTTGATCACCATCTTTGTGCCATAGTCGTAGACTGGTACTGCCAGGTTCCTGCCCTATAACCAACAGCTCACCTGATTTGAGCACTTCGGCTCGCACTATGCCACCATTACCGACAGCTACCCGGCTTACCGAGACTTGACCGAGCACTTTGACTTGTCCTGCAAAAAGATTGACATTTTGAGTGACGACTTTTTCGATCGTCTTCTGAATATCGTTTTTGTCAGTAGATGGCGATGCAGATTTCTTACTCGTTCCTTTTGCCTGTTTCGCTTTTCCATCGGATGAAATAATTTCTCCTTCGTCACCAAACTCCCGTATTTCATAGCTCTGCGTTGCAGTCGGCAACAACTGAGACGGGATAAGAATCATCCGGTCTTTTTGTATTCGTGCCAACGACCCTAGTTGATTGTAAGACGCTATTGCAGACCAGTTATTTTCATTGCCAGTATGGCGCTGAGCAATATCTTTGAGAGTTTCACCCACTGATGCCATGTAGGCCCTGTCTCCACTGCTACCACCATTTGATGCACCTGTTGCGTTTACCGTGTGTAGCTTAGAGCCAACCGCTTGCCAATCATCTGCCGCGTATGTGTCTGAACATATAATCAGAATGAACGTGAGTATTAATAAAGTGTTACGCGCAGCCATTTTCATGACCCTCCAATGATGTATTCGATCTGGGGTACTTTCTTCTTAGGCCTTGGCTTGGGCTTTGGCTTCGGTTTTGGAGCAACTGCCTTTACAACGGGTTTGGGAAGGTTCAAAACCTGAGCCATAGACATTGGCAATTTGCTCAATGGTGACTCATCATCGGGGTTACGCAGCATTGCCGTTATTTTTCCAACTTGCTGAGACAGCGTAATTTTCTTTGCCTGTTCAGGCGTAACCTGAATGGTTATGGTGGTGAATGATCGCTTCGCTGAGCTTTGCTTATCCACATACGTTTGAACGCCCGTAGCGATAACATTAAGGTTCTGGATGAGAGGAATAATCTGCTTTTCTTCCTTAGCACCATAGGTAAGCAACAGATCGATTTTGTCCTTGGGCTGCAAAAAACCGGATATCGAGTTAATTTCATCCACCCGTATGGTCATGGCCCGCAAGCCGGTAGGCACTTTGCCAGAAAATGTCGGGGTTTGTCCGCCTTCAAGGTGCGCCCATAAAATGGGTTTACCACGATCAAGATCAAACTCAACCCGCTGTCCAACCGCCGCCTCGAATGTGCTACCGGTGATCGAATTGCTGTCGGCGTATTGTTCTGGAATTTTTCGCAGTGTCAGATCGGACTGAGTTACTAACTCACCCCTCATCATGCTTCTGGCAGGCACTACCACTTCAACCATTTTTTCGGTTTTTTCAAGCGATTTCTTATAGACCGCAATTTCGGATTCTATGTATTGCTTGGAGTAAAAGACGCCAACGCCACCTACCAACAGTGAGACGACAAACATCATCACGTTCTTCGACGGTTTTTTTATCGGCTGCTTACCTGATCTAATACCCATTTTTATTCTCTACTATTTAATTAACCGGCTTTAAGGCAAAGCCAACATAGTGACGGTATGCGCCTGGAAATGTCTGATACCATCCAACGTCATTTGAATGATGGAATCTTCAGATCCTGGTATTGGCATTAACAACGCTATAGTGACCGCTGCGGTAACGATCGCATACTCAATCGTTACATACCCGTTTTCAGATTTTCGATTCTTGCTAAACACTTCGCTTTACTCTATTCACAAAAATAACGGTGTCTTCTTCGTTTAATTTTTGTATCACCATTTCACAGCGATCATCTTTCCTGTTGAAAAGTAAGATTCTGCTGCCTTTGACATCATCTTCTCTTGCCTTAGACCAACCTTTACGTGAAAGCTGATCAAGATAGAAAGCGGTTGTTGTGCCGACAGATTGCTTGGTGATAAATGTCATGGTATGAACATCGGCATTGTTCTCTCGCATGAATGTCGTTGCGTATTCTTCTGTTGATTCCGGTAATGGGAAATCTATGTCAATAGGCTGGCTACCCGCATGCAGTTGAGCCACAGAAAGAAAACCCGTCGATCCTCCGTTATCAGTTGGTTTTAATTGCAGTACAACATTCTCTGTGTCGCGCATTTGGCTAATGAGTTTCCACTCAAGTAGGTTGTCTTCAAGAAAGCCCGGGATTTCACCCTCTTTGAACCAAGCGGTACGATAGAAACCCAGAACATCCTCCACAGAATCGGGAGAATGAAACGTACGAATACTCATCACCAAGCCGTTTTGATTTAAATTGCTGGAAATCCACGCGGTATTGGCGTTTTCCGGTAGCTCGATGGGTGTCTCTGACGCATTGGCTGACCCTGCTGAAAACAGAATAACCAAGTAAAGCCCAAGACTTACAACAAATGATTTATTCATTAGCAGTCGTCTCCTTCAACTGGCGTATACGTAGGTAACGCATGCAGATCTTTTGACGGTCTTACACCCAACTTGGTGCAACCAAAAGCACCCTTCAGGTTACCAAGGTCTTTTAGCATCGGAACAACCTTGACCGCGGACACCAATCGACCCACTGCCTCCAATCTGTTGGTCGGCACAAATCCATGAACGCGGTCGCGAACTTGGTCTGGGTCGGCGGCGGACCAACCATCAACCAGGATACTGGTTGACTCATACACACACCCTGCGCCACCTTGCGAACAATTTTCCCCGGCAACATTCATGATCTGATTGTTCTCAACTTTCACCTCTACATGAGATCGCAGTAATCCATTGATATACATATCGTTGTCATTGGGGTTGTTCGGGTTGTACTCATCCCACCCGTCTTTACTTATAAACTGGCCGATTTCAGATACCGCCTTACTCACGCTGTCATACATAGCGCCGTCTGCAGGCCCAGTCGTATCGGTTGTTGGATTACCGGCACCTCCAGGTACTCCGCCTTCACCCAGATACACATGTACGTTGCTTGTGTTCGCTGTTACACGCGCCCGTTGATAAAGCTGTAAATTATCGCGGGAAACCGGTCCGTCACCGTTACCGCCATTCGAACCCGGTGCGGCACCCGGTGCTTGCTGAGTTCTTAACTCACCCCATAACAGATTTGTACCCAGATACTCAGCACCTGGTTCGGTGGTACGAATGGGCGCTGACTCATCTGCAAAAAAACGTGCATCAATTTGATCTTCTACAGGCATTGAGTTGTACTGAACCGTTTTCTCCCATGCGGCATAACGACTGGCTTGTATGGTGTTTTGCTTCAGATCCACTAGCGAACCCATCATAGGGATGCCCACCATGAACGACACAAGCACGCCACAGATAAGTAAACCTTCAACCAAAGCTCCGCCATATTGGCAATGCGCCCTGTTTTTATGCGTTCTGTTCATTAGCGTTATCCTCAGCAATTCTCGGGTGGAGGCGTAAAGTTTTGCTCTCTATCAGAATCCAGCTCGTTCTCAGCCTCAGCAAAAAACATGTTGTCTGAAACGGTTTCGCCATTTTCGTCGATCGTTAAATCGTATATATCGCCGAGCGTATCCTCTACTGCTTGTCGAGCAAATCGCTCCTCAAGCCTGTAATCGTCAAACTCTGGAATCGTGGCAGTGTGTTCATCCGATATGCGCTGCAAGTCTGCTGTAAGCGTATCTACACGCTCGCCGTATAGTTCTGACCGGGCTGTGGATACGGCAGTAATACTTGTAGTTACGGCTTGTCGATAATCATCAATTTCATCGTATCGAATGCCGTTATGGGTGCGATACGGATCAGGTGTTCGGAGTAGTCCCTGTAATTCGATTATTCGAGCGTCGTATATGCCTTTCTGTTCAGATATGTCAGCGGTTACCTCTACAAGCCTTACATGAAAATCATCAGCTATTGCCTGGTTAACCGCTTCCAGGCGGCGTTGCATATCTTCAACCTGAACTTCTGCATCATGAACTAAACCATACACTTCACATTCGTTACGCAGATCGACAATTTCAATGTCTGTTTCATCGGTTGGATTAATCCGCGTATCCAGAATCTGATCGGTGGTTGCCGCAGTCATGCTTTCAATTTCGGCATCCGTAAGTTCAATTCCTGTAAAGTCTTGTACGGCACCAGCAATAAGACCTGCCATGATTCTTCTTACCGCGCTTCTTAATTCTTCTTCTAAAGCATCACGAATTTTATCTTCAACAGTACCTGCCGCATCGTCAAGCATATCGGCAAACTGATCTTCAAGGGCAGCGATATCCACTATGTTTTCCATACCCTGATAAGCACCACTGATAGCACCTTTAAACGCTTCGAACTCAGTAACATTAAAATCAAAATCAGCGGCTTTTGCCAGCTGTTGAATTAAATCGTCTTCACTGATATCGTCGAATACGAAGTTGTCAACGATGTCGCCCACTTCCAGGTTGATATTGCTTTTTATGTTATCCAA
>CAKZUP010000139.1 GCA_937922945.1 uncultured Granulosicoccaceae bacterium | reverse complement strand
TGCATAATGGCAACCCAGGAGCATTCACACACGAAGGAACGGTTCCAGTCATTTTTTCCATAATTGTCATAGCATGCACTCAAATCGATAAGCTGGCATCTCACACGTTAGAATCTCTGTGCAAGGCTGTTATATAAAGTTCAAAGAGCAAGTTATAAGCCACCAGCACAGCCAAAGTTTTGCGGTGCCAAAACGTTGCCGCTGGATCAACACAAATCTTGCAAGGAATATCTGGCAAGCTGATTAATAAAGGTTTTAACTACAGCAAAACGGCGTTTGTTTTCGCAAAAACCTAGAAAGAACGCCATTTCATTGACTATGAGCTTGGCAACCATAGACACCCGGAATGTTCTAAGTGACAGAAAGCACGGACACAGAAATTATTAAAAAACAGCGTGAGAAGGCAGACAATCTGGCCTTTCCGATGTTTGTGCTCAGCGTGATTTTTTTGGTTCTGCTGGCAGGGATTATAATTACCTGGGTCGATATTCCTCGCGTGGCCGAGATGGCACAGCTGGACAGTGAAGAGGTGTCGGTCCAGGCAAGGCAAGTTCAAGAAGCCGTGCAACTCGCAGAATCTGCATCGCATGTCGGGAAAATTCTGTTTGCCGCACTGCTGCTAATCTGGCCACTGTTCTGGTTAGAGTATGTGTACAGCTCTCGTGTGGTACGCAATACCGAAGGCGCGCGCGAAACACATTTCCAGGCATTAATGGCCTGCTTCATTCCGCCATTGCGTTTAGGAAAAGTCTCTCGCGCCTGGGATGATCGGCTATGGCTTCCCTCTCTTACCTGGCAACACCCCGGTAGAGAACTTTCAACACTGCTAACGCAAATATTCAACAAGCCGATGTTAATTATCGCGCTGCTGATATTGCCCATACTGCTTATCGAGTTTGCTTTCCAGAATGCGGTACAGCAATACTTCTGGTTGCGAATCACGATGCACTTTACAACCGGGTTCATCTGGTTCGCGTTCACGCTTGAATTCATTATCATGATTCACGCAACCGATAAGAAGCTTGCTTACATAAAGAAAAACTGGATTGATCTTGCCATTATCCTTATTCCGTTTATATCCTTCCTGCGTACGCTACGCGTTTTAAGATTGGCAAAACTCGCCAAAATCCAGAAAATAGCAAGGCTCGGCCGTGTTTACAGGGTTCGCAGCCTCGGCATGAAAGCCATGCGTGCGTTAATGACCTATCAAGTGGTTAATCGCATTCTAAGAATTTCCCCTGAAAAGCAGTTATCAAAACTACAAACCCAACGTGAGGAAGTGGCGCTGACGCTGGCAGATTTAGATTCCAAAATAGCAGCGCTAAAAAACAACGCCAGCCAAACTAATACTAAAAAACAGGTGGGCGCCAAGCCGAATAAGTAATAATATCTACCTGCACTCTTTCAACAAGCCAGACAGAGGGGAGCCATGCAGACAAAACCACAAACGCCTAAAGAATACATCGATCAGTTACCGGCAGATCGTAAGAAAGTTGTAGCCAAGCTTCGAACCACCTTAAGAAAGCACTTACCCAAAGGCTTTAAAGAAGAAATGAGCTACAACATGCTTGGCTATGTTGTCCCCCACTCCATTTATCCTGCTGGTTATCATTGCAACACCAGCCTACCCTTGCCATTTATAAATCTTGCATCCCAAAAAAGCTATGTAGCGCTTTATCACATGGGTATCTATGCTGATAAAAAACTGTATAACTGGTTCACAACAGAATACGCCAAACGCGTTGATGGGAAATTGGATATGGGAAAATCATGCATCCGGTTTAAGAAAATGGAAAACATTCCGTACGATCTTATCGCTGAGCTGGCGGCCAAAATGACGCCGCAAGATTGGATTAAATTGTATGAGAAACAAATATCGCAGAAGTAAACAACGTATTTGCCACACTATCGCCTGCCAAAACAATGCAGAAACTCTGTTCCTTCATGCGTTAGCGATATAAGCCTGTCTATTTCGTTGCTGCCTTTAACCAGCTCATTGAACTCCAGTAGCGTCTCGCCGGTAACGTTGTATTGCAGAAAACGATATTCTATCAGCGCATCCAGGTGGGCAAAAAACAACTCGTCGCACTCGTAACCTGCCGCTTGCCACGCTTCAACAGCGACATTGCTCGATACGTTTTGCGAACCCAAACCAACAACAGTGGACAGTATCGCCAACAAATAATCATTACTGATGCGCAGCTTACGAATGGTAAATCCTTTTTAAAATATGCTTAACACTAAGTTATACGCTTGTGAATCAATTCGAACCTTACCAGTAACAATAACCATAAACTGAACACGTACCAGTAACTCAAACTACCCAGAAAAGACGAACCGCCCCCGGATGCATTGGCGCTTAACGATTCGGCACTAGACCATTCCAGCATAGCACTAATCGACTGCGCAACCTCATCAGCACTCTCGGTGCTACCTGATAAACACAAGGATGGCGCTATGCATAAATCCAGGGCATGCTCACCTTCTGCAATAAGGTGAAGCTGACTACCATTAGCATCACACTGAACACGCGAGGCAAGGGTTGTCATATTGGGCATTGACAACGCAGGCCCGGTATTAAAATCGGTACTACCGCTTAACGCATTACACAGGCGAACCGATTGCCGGTAATCTAATAGGGTATCCATTTCACCATGCAGTATGAACATGGGCGGAACTGGAACAGCAGCCTGCGACACCAGCATGGGAAAGCTGTTATTGCGAACCAGCGCAGAGGATGTATCCAGCGCATCGATGCTGCTTCCGGTTACTGCCTCCAGAATTTTTAACCCAGTGGGGTTCGTGTAGGCACCGCTTCTGATTTGCTCTGCAAAGTCAGTGAAATCGGTTGGCGCATAGAACAGGATGGCGCGCCGAATCTCCTCTGCGCGATGCGTGGCCAGCGACAAAGCCAGGTGCCCGCCAGCGGACTGACCAAACACCGTTGTTTTGCCCCGCAAGCCAAACGAGTCTGCTCGCTGTTGTACCCAATCGAGTGCATCGTTAACGTCGTCGAGAATATCGTTAAGGTTTGCATCGTTGCAGGCAATGTTCCCGTCTGTATCACCGATAAGTCTATAGAAAGGTGCGAACACGGTGAAACCTTCATTAGCAAAATGCGTTGCCATGGCCTCAACACCGATAAAACCACTGGCGCGTGCTTGCCAACTACCCCCATGCAAGGCCAGCAGTGCTTTTCTATCGGTAGAGTCTTGCGCAGCGCTTAAGCTGTAAACCCGCATTTCAAGCTCACAACTGCCGCGCGGTGTATCAACTTGTTTGTAATTAAAGCGCTGCATGAATGGCTGTATCAACCCTTCCGATGTCAACGCGCTGATGTCAAAGCGTGTACCCGGACTGTGCGTAAACCTCTGCAGCTCCAACGGGTTCGATGCAGCATTGCCCAGCCTGTCAGAATCGAGCGCCACATTGCAGTACGCACTCACACTGGTTGGCGAGTAATCCAAGGCCTGCTGGCAATTCGCATCGGACCAGACTTGGCCGGTTACTGTCTCCACGTCTGTAACCTGGCTGCACTGTGCAGGCCCGCCAGTGAAGATGGGGGTTGTTTGAGTTGTACTAAAAAAGGACGACGCGGATTCACACAGCAAAGCATCAGCAAAAATTGAGGTCGGTGAAGTGGGTTCGCCAAAAAGAATCGATGCAAGCAGCTCGCGTCGGTGTAAACGAATCATATCCAACGTAATAGGGAAACGCGCCTCGGGTTGTAACAAGCGATATAGCGCCAGAACCTGCTCATCGTCTGATTCCGGAAGCTCTATGTCCAGGCGGCCATTGTCTAATGATTCACTTAACTTCTCATTCAACGTAAGTTCAAAGTTTTGTAATTCTGCGGATAATCTTGAGTTGGTGAACGTGTCTTCTATTTCACCTTCGATGTAATCTTCGAGTAGAGATGCCAGCACCGAGTCGTCTACATCAACCGTTGAAGAAAACTGAGCCAACTCGCCATCAAGACTCAATGTGGGGAATAAGCTCAGTACAGACGATTCGCTCCACTCCGGGTTCAAACTTAAGCTCACAGAAAGTGAGAAGCTTGCCTGCCCGTTAGCATCGAACTGGAACGTATCACGCGCAATATTTTGGCAATCCCCAAGCCTGATTCCAACGATATTCCTGGCGCTACCATTACTGTTCACATTGGCCTGAACGGCAACAGCCAAGATGATTGGTTCGTATAATGAGTTCAGCGTAAGAGACAAGCTGGTGTCGGAGGCTAACACTATGTTGGTGTTCAGCTGCAGAATTTCGGTGTTATTGCACCCACCGTCAATGGGGATATCTGCAGCACTATCCTGATAGAGCACTTCGCCGTTTGAGAAGCCGATATCAGATTCATTTAATGCCTGCGTAATTCTATCCAGTAAATCGCGAGACACCTGATCGGGTTGCTGTGTTGCGTTATCGAGCGCATTTTGTAATTCGAGCAACGTGACGGTGACCGTGTCAGCCCGCGCTGCACTACTGCTTAACAGACTGCCCGCAAGCACTCCTGAGAAAACGATTAGCCGAGTAATAATCTGTGTGATCGGAACAAAGGCACGCAACGAGTGACGAATTCTGTGTTGCTTGTTAATGGTTGAATCTCAGAGCTTGAATGAGCCCCTAGTATCGCCTAAATTCGCACTTGGGTCTGCCATGCCATAGCAGGTTCGGGCGGGAAATATAGCAGTTGACCTACTACAAAGACGCCGAAATGAGAAAGACTAACCGTATTGTGCCGCTCCTGCGGCCTCAGGCCTGACCGGTTGCGTCGAGCCTGAAGAGGCTCGACGTTGGTAATGAACATCGTGAATCTTTGTAATGTCACTCACACAATTCGGTTGAAGGTGCTGCTGCGTCCTCGTCCAGCAATGTGATGAAGCATTCACCAGAATTCACTGTTACCGATTTGCTATCGACCATATTAAGATTATCGGTTGTGGTGTAGCTAACAGTCAATGGTCCAACTCCACCAACTTTTGAATTGCCATTTCCCGCACGGGAAACACTGGTGGAATCCGGGATCATTACATTAAGAATGGCTGATGCAAGTTCATCATCAAGTTCGAAGTCGGTAACGCTGTTCACAACAACAGATAAGTCCATATCGCCATCTATAATTACTTCGCCGGGCTCAAGGTCTGTGCCTTCTGTTGTCGTAAACCCGAATGCACTCAATGTCATTTTAAGTACTTCAGTGTTGTCGATACTGAAACTGAATGGCCCTTTGGATAAGCCTAAATCACGCACAACAAGATCTCCGTTCTCAGGATTGATTTCAGCACTTCCCGTATAGCCCTCAAGATTCAATCGGCCAACACCTGAATCGGTAGGTGCAATAACCGATAATGCGCCCGCATCGAAAGATAAACTGCCCGCACCAGTTACGGTATCTGCGGTAATTTTGAATAACGTTCCTGTATCAAGCGTTATATCGGTGGTGCCTTTCTCAGTGGTTGAAACAATTCGAATGGGAGAAGCCACATCGTATTGAAGAGAGCCTGCCTCACTGCCCGCTTTGTCGTTGGTTACTGTGGCAGAAGCCCTTAATGAACCCTGTATTGTTGATGGTAAGCCATCGAGTTCTTCTCCGTTGGTTACCATTGAGTTTGCATTTAAAAGTGTTTTAAAGCCGGCGAAATGTATTTCAGAATATTCTGTGTTTCCGCCATAACCAAAACTAATAAGATCTTCGGTCTGAAATTTATAGGTAACAACGCCTGCTTCCTCTCCGGTAGCCAATAGCTCAACAGTGAGATCCTTCATTAGTTCTTCACAGTGCTGCTGATCAACATCTGAACTGAAGTCGTCCAGGGTATCATCGGCGCAAAGCATGGTTTCGTCTGGGTCTATTAGTATGGTATTGCCGACTCTGGTGGTTGTACTATTGTCTGATTCATCAATGCCAAGCGATGCGGATAAAAGTGACTGTACTCTCTCTTGAATTTCCAAGTCGGTTTCAACCTCTGTTGGCAGTTGTTCGGAACCACCTACTGCTACATCTCCCAAAGTGCCAGTTAATACATCTGAATTTCGGTTTAAAACAGTACCCACCGCAGTGGCGTTACCATCAAAATTTCCGCCTAAAGAACGAAGAGCTGCAACTTTTACCTCTTCGGTATCCATGTCATTTGTCGGAGTATTATCGTCTCGTGAACTGCACGCCGTTATCAAGGCGCTAACCAGGCAGGTTGCTAAAACTATTTTCATATTCATGTCTAATTCACCATCCAATTTTTAAGGCATCGCGCCGCAATGTAGGCAGATTGAATTCGTTAGTTACTGTGGTAAAAAACGCTTGAATAGCTATTTTATCCAAACCTGATTAATCCACCGTAACTGACTGTAACCAGCGAGCCCTAACCTTTAGTCTCGTATCGTTACGACCACCTGATTTCCCTTCACGCAAGCCATTGAAAGTATTAGCAGGATTATCTACAGGGTACCCGCGCCGGAAGAACAGATACACAAACTCTTTCGCAAAATCAACGGGAATATTACTACTCCAGTCGCACAGTACAGTTGCCGACTGACGACGACAGCAGTTTTCATTTATAGGTGTGGCATGGGCGTTAAGCAAACATCAACATCTGTGATAGTTAAAATCACAAGCTATCGTTTGACCATTTGCGGTATCTGCCGCAAAGTTAATAAAGAGTCTTACCAAGGCTTTTACATTATGCGTTGAAATAACCTTTCATCGCCCCTTATCACTTCTTACCATGAGGTGGAACATGATTGCTCTGTACGACGACCACAACAATGCTGCCACTACTAACAATGGTGATGGCACTTCAAAGCCTAAGCGAAAAAATGTTACCAGCGCCCCGCTCCAGCAGGATTCACTGCGCAAGGAACACCAGCATGCGTTTAATCGAATGGCGACAAACAGTGGCAATGTAACGCTGTTGGTATTGGGTTCGGTTCGACGTGTACTGAAGCGTGTAAACAACCTATTGACCCAGGTTTATGCAAGGCACCAGCAAAGACGCGCTGATCGTTTAGCTCTGCAGCAGCTACTGCAATTCAACGATTACTTGCTAAGAGACATGGGTCTAAACCGCTCAGATATCGTTTCGATAAAGCTTGACTCACTGTCTCTTGATGCCGAAATTAAAAAACGGCTTGTTGCCCGGTCAGACCATCATGTTGCAGACCATCATGTTGCAGACCATGATTTTGCAGAACACAATACTGCAGAACATAACGGTTGTTCGACAACAGCCAAATAACGATCGATCAAGTCATTATGAGTAGTTAGCTATGCCGACCTTAGGCGGCATAGCTCTTTTGAGATAACCCCTCTTTTATATGCTCGGCAATTGCCTTAGCCGGGTCAGATAGTTTTTTCTTTAAAACCATACCAACACCATAATTTTCCAAATCAGGTAAACCATCCTGATGGGTCAGTTCCACAATATTATTAATACAACAGGAAACTGGAATGGGCGCAACAGCCAAATCTGCCAATATGGCGGCCCGCTGGCCGGATATATGGGCACTCATATAAGACACACGGTAATCTATGCCGGCAGATTCCAGACTGGACAGGCCAGCATTGCGCCACGAACACCCCTCCTCCCAAACAGAAACCGGTAGTGGCCGCGCTTCAAACGCTACGCCATTTTTAAGCCCAGCCCAACAGAGTCGCTCGGTATACACCGATTGAATATCGCTATTCTGTTTTTTCTTAGGGTCGTAGGTTATTAAGGCCACATCCATCTTTCCGGCACTAACCAGCTTTTTTAAATTAACGCTGGTTTCCACGACAACATCCACTGTTACGCAGCAATGCGTTTGCGCGAAACGCTGTAATAATCCGGGTAGAAAACGCTCAGCGATATCATCGGTTGCGCCGAGGTGAACTTTGCCGGATATCTCTGGCATGACAAACCGACTGACCATTTGATTATTCAACGCCAACAACCGCCTTCCATGCTCGACCAACAACTCCCCTTCCCCAGTGGGCGTAACTGAGCGTGAATCTCGATAGAACAGCGTTCTTCCCAGCAACTCCTCAATACGCTTTACCTGCATGGATACGGCCGAAGGAGTTCGAAACAGCTGCTCTGCGGCCGTAGTGAAGTTTCCTGTTTCCGCAATAACCACGATGGTTTTAAGCAAATCAAGCTCTAGCAACGGTAACTGATTGTTTTTTATAGGATTAGCCATAGGAGATCGGTATCTATAAATATATTTGATAGATACTATCATATCTTTTCGTTTGATTGATTCTACTCCGAGCCGCAAAGTAACAACACGAGCAACAAAAATGCTCGAACACTATCGCGCAATGGCTAATAAACGCACGTTGCACAAGATGCCAAACAACCATGAGGGTCATCGACATGAACACACTTTGCAGCAATACCTGTAACGAAAGCTATACCTACACCGATAACACTACTTCGCACGCAACCAGAGTAGTTTCTGTCAAAGCGCCAGTTGCCAACGTGTCCAGTTGGCTGCTTGCGCCGGTGCGTTTTGTGAAAACAAGAATTAGGCAGCGTATTGAACGACAGGCTTTCGACAACCTGCTTCGATTGGACAATCAGATGTTAAGCGATATCGGTGTAACGCGAGCAGACGTTGTGTGGGCCAGCAACCTGCCACTGTCGCAAGATGCAGCAACGCAGTTGGAAATTATTGCTCGACGACGATAACGCGTTTTGAATCCGGTTTTATTTTTGATGAAAACACTCACTATATTGATAACGCTATATTGATAACGCTCTGCAACACTAACAGCAAGTTTGCAATACAAAAAGGGCCGCAAACGCGGCCCTTCTCTGTGTGATGAATTACCATCAATCGGAATGATGTATCACTATTACATTGCTAATGCCTTATCGATAACAACGTGACTCCAGGCACCTTCAGGTTTCTTTGTAATTACTGGGTCGGAACCACCGGAAAGCAATGTTTCAACCGTGCGATCAAAATCGGCCGGATCTAACTTACCATCGGTGCCTTCCGTGAGTTTATTAATCTCACTCATCATGCGTCGCTGATGCTTCTCTGTTTGCGCACCACTGGCATCGTTCTCCAGAACAATATCAGCAGCCTCATCAACGTTATCGCGAGCATAAGCCCAGCCTTTCATGGACGCAGCGACAAATCGTGCCATTTTGTCAACGAAAGCCTCATCGGCGAGGTTTTTCTCAAGCACATAAAGACCATCTTCCATGGTTGAGACACCTTGCTCTTCATACTTGAATACCACCAGGTCGTCCGGCGCAATGCCCGCATCAACCACTTGCCAATATTCGTTATAAGTCATTGTTGATATACAGTCTGCCTGCTTCTGAAGTAGCGGGTCGACATTAAAACCCTGCTTGAGCACGGTAACGCCATCGCCACCTTCAGTGCCAATGCCAAGCGCAGACATCCAACTTAGAAAAGGATATTCATTGCCAAAAAACCAGACGCCCAAAGTACGCCCTTTAAAATCCTCCGGCTTGGTAATACCAGTGTCTTTACGACAGGTAAGCATCATGCCAGAGCGTTTAAACGGTTGCGCTATATTCACCAGCGCAACACCTTTCTCGCGACTCGCCAATGCAGATGGCATCCAATCAACAACAACATCGGCACCGCCACCAGCAATAACCTGAGGCGGTGCGATATCAGGACCGCCAGGCTTGATGGTTACGTTAAGGCCCGCGTCTTCATAAAAACCCTTATCCTGCGCAACATAGTAGCCGGCAAATTGTGCCTGTGTTACCCACTTAAGTTGAATAGTCACATCATCTGCAGCATGCGCTATGGTTGAAAAACCTGCCAATGCAAATGCACCAGCGACCAGCCATTTCTTACTCATAGTTTTCTCTCCCTTTGTGAGCCAATCGGCTCAAGATTAAACATCAGTTTCTCATTGATGGATGCCAAAACGTCAACATCCGTTCGATTCCCGACAGTAAGGCATAAAACAAAGAACCGGCTACTGCCGCAACAGCAATCTCAGCCCAAACCATATCCACGTTCATGCGTCCAACTTCCGTGGAAATTCGAAATCCCATTCCGACTATTGGCGTGCCGAAAAATTCGGCGACAATGGCACCGATAAGGGCCAAGGTAGAATTGATTTTCAGTGCGTTGAATATAAACGGCAGCGCTTCTGGCAAACGCATTTTGAACAGCGTTTGCCAGTAGTTCGACGCATAGGTTTTCATTAAATCGTGCTGCATGCTACTGGCAGCACTTAATCCGGCTACTGTGTTAACCAGCATTGGAAAAAATGTCATCACGACCACCACAGCAGCCTTCGATGGCCAGTCGAATCCAAACCACATAACCATAATGGGCGCGATACCCACGATCGGCAATGCCGATACCAAATTTCCAATGGGCAATAAGCCACGCTGTAAAAACGGTGAACGATCTATTAAAACCGCAACAATGAATCCTGCAGAACAGCCAATGGCATAACCAATAAGCACCGCTTTTAAAAAGGTCTGCTTAAAATCAGCTACCAGTGTTGGAATTGAATTGGAAAATCGCTCGGCAATCGCACTGGGTGACGGTAACAGCACCTGTGGCACACCTGCACCCCGCGTAATGAACTCCCAAAGCAGCAATAACCACACACCAAACAGCAACGGAATAACAAGCGATAAAACACCATTTTTTATACGCGAAAGTGTTTCTATCGAGGATAGATGCTCAACGCACAACCAGGCTGTTAACCATGCCGACAATACCACTAACCAGAAACCCGCTATGGCTGTTCCGTTAAATCCAGCACCACCACCTGTGTTATTAACAGAATCGGCTAAACGTAGATTTTCTGCCAAGTTGGAGTCCAGCTGATAATAGATCAATAAAGCTGCAAGGGTCGATGCCAAACCTTTTACCACCGCGTTTCGCCAGTGAATGGTTACCGTGGACAAACACAGGTAATTAGCCACAAACAAAATAACGGAGGCAAGAAGTATTGCGCCATCGTAGTAACCCTGAACAACCGACATCAAAAGTAACAGCAGTGCAAACAAAGCCGTAGCAAATGCGGCATACAACAACATTTTCTGTAACCGCGATAGCACATACGCTGGAGTTTCGATAACTGACGCTGTTGCGTTATGCATGGCTGGATAACCCCATTCGGCGATTCACCAATTTACCAACCAGCCCAATGAACATCACCAACAATGCGGCCAATATGGACGCCATCACCAAAGCCGACCAAATCTGAATAGTCTGCCCATAGTAAGAACCTGCCAGCAAGCGAGCGCCCAAGCCTGCAACCGCACCAGTGGGAAGTTCTGCAACAATGGCTCCCACCATGGCAATTGCCACAGCGATCTTCATACTGGTAAAAAGATAAGGCAGGGATGAAGGTAAGCGCAGCTTCCAAAAGGTTTGCGCAGCAGAGGCGTTGTACGTTTTCATTAAGTCACGGTGACTCACCTCAGGTGCGTTTAAGCCTTTAACCATGCCCACCACAACAGGGAAAAAACTTAAATACATGGAGATAAACGCTTTGGGCAATAAGCCCTGAATGCCAATGGCATTGAGTACCACAATAACCATAGGCGCAATAGCCAGAATCGGGATGGTTTGGGATGCGATAACCCAAGGCATAAAGCTCTTGTTTAGTGCACGGTTGTACACAATGGCAATAGCCAACAAAATGCCAAGTAGCGTACCAAGACCAAACCCCAACAGGGCTGACGACAGTGTTATCCCGGAATGATAAATAAGGCTACGCTTGGAGGTAATCTTTTTTTCTACCGTGGTTTTGTACACCTCCTGCGCCACCTGATGAGGTGCTGGTAAAACAGGTCGCTCCTGCTTCATGGTGCCTGAAACAAGATCTACCAGCGTGTATTGCTGGTTATCGGCTCTTTCGTATTGATCTTTTTCCCAGGCCATGTTCATGAACACGGCAGCCACATACCACAGCAAAAGAATGATGCTGAGAACCACTATCACAGGGATAATATTGTTGGTGGCCGACTTAGGGTTCACTGGGCTTTCTCATTTTCTGGTGCACATTTTTGAGGCTCATTTTTTTGGGCTCATTTTGTTGGGCTCATTTTGTTGGAGCATTATCTGAACACCTTATGAGAGTACGTCATAATTCAGGCTCATCATAACTGTGGCCAGCTCTAAGCCCATCGCGAACCCGGTTTGCCAAAGCCAGAAACTCTGGCGTTTCCCGAATATCCAAAGAGCGCTGTTTGGGTAAATGACTTTCTATAACATCGTGAATTTTCCCGGGCCGTGGCGACATAACCACAATACGCGACGATAAGTACACAGCTTCCGGTATGGAATGAGTCACAAACACAACGGTCTTGTTGGTTTTGGCCCATAGCGAGAGCAGTTGCTCATTCAGGTGATCACGAACAATTTCATCCAGAGCACCAAACGGTTCATCCATTAATAAGAGGTCGGGTTCTACGGCTAGTGCACGCGCTATCGATGCGCGTTGTTGCATACCACCCGAGAGTTGCCAGGGATATTTCTTCTCGAAACCACCAAGGTTTACCAGCTCCAAGTTTTGCTGAACACGGCGCTTCCTCTCAGCGGAGCCAATACCCATTATTTCCAAAGGCAACGCGACATTTTTTGCAATGGTACGCCAGGGATACAAAGCGGCAGCCTGAAACACGTAACCATAGGCGCGTTGCATTCGCGCTTGTTCCGGTGTGACACCATTAACGCTGATAGTGCCCTTGGTTGCCGCTTCAAGATCGGCAATCACCCTGAGCAGCGTGGTTTTTCCACAACCCGATGGTCCGATTAATGAGACGAAGTCGCCTTGCTCAATGGATAAGTTGATATCACTTAGCGCATAGACGGGGCCATCGCTTGTTTCAAATGTCAGCGAAAGATCATCTATCTCAATGACCTTTCCAGTCTGACTCGATTCCTCGGTCGTCACTGTTTGTTTAAACCCCAGCTGGCATTTTTGAAGGATCGCGTTTAACCGGTTGCGGATCGGTTAGCTCTTTCCATTTCGACAATGCTTTGTTCACTGCCGGGTAGGCATCGCGCGCAACGAACTGGCCATGACCTTCCTGGGTGTCCATTTTGTCTTCGGTGACAGCGACATGGCCACGCGTTAATGTGAAGCGTGGTAAGCCTGTGACCTCAACACCCTCAAACACGTTGTAGTCGATGGCCGATTGTTGCTTTGCAGCCGATATGGTTTTGGAGCGCGCTGGATCCCATACAACAATATCGGCATCAGCACCTTCCATAATAACGCCTTTGCGTGGGTAGCAATTCAGAATACGCGCAATGTTTGTCGAGGTAACCGCGACAAATTCATTCATGGTTAAGCGGCCCGTGCTAACACCCTTTGTCCACAGTACGGGTAATCGATCTTCAAGACCACCTGTGCCGTTTGGTATTTTTGTAAAGTCGCCGATACCCATTCTCTTTTGCTCTGTGGTGAACGCACAATGATCGGTGGCCACAACTTGTAATGACCCGGCAGCCAAACCGGCCCACAGGGAATCCTGGTGTAACTTATTACGAAACGGCGGAGACATAACGCGTCGCGCAGCGTGATCCCAATCGCTGTGTGCATACTCAGATTCATCCAGCGTAAGATGCTGAATAAGAGGCTCACCGAAAACACGCTTGCCGTTTTGTCGTGCACGACGGATAGCTTCATGCGCCTCTTCGCAGGAAACATGCACAATATAAAGTGGTACGCCTGCCATATCGGCTATCATGATGGCGCGATTAGACGCCTCACCTTCAACTTGCGTGGGCCGGGAATAGGCGTGCGCTTCTGGCCCGTTGTTCCCTTCTTCCATTAGGCTTTGCTGCAGCTGTGCTACCACATCGCCATTTTCAGCGTGCACCAGCGGCATAGCACCCAGCGCAGCACAGCGTTTAAATGAGGAATAAAGCTCCTCATCGTTAACCATCAATGCGCCTTTATAAGCCAGAAAATGTTTGAACGTGTTAATGCCACTGTCGACAACGGTTGCCATTTCGTTGAACACTTGTTCGTCCCACCAGGTAATGGCCATGTGAAAAGAAAAGTCACAGGACGCTTTGGCTGTTTTGTTATCCCACATTTGGCGTGCTTCAAGTAACGACTGCCCAGGTGATGGCAAACAAAAATCCACCACCATGGTGGTGCCACCAGACAATGCTGCGCGCGTACCGGATTCAAAATCGTCGCTGGAGTAAGTGCCCATAAAGGGCATCTCTAAATGCGTGTGGGGATCGATACCACCCGGCATAATGTAGCAACCCGATGCATCCAGCGTTTTATCACCAGAGAGATTATTGCCAACACTTGTTATTGTGCCATTCTCGATAAGCACATCGGCAACAAAGCTTCTATCGGCATTGACGACGGTGCCGCCTTTTATAACCGTGGACATTATCTACCCTCCCATTGATTTCTTTTGTGGTTTAGTCATTCAACAATTTCAGCTGTTTCAACAACAGCATGAAAGAGTACGTTTGTTCCGGCGGCCGCCCACTCCTGCGATATTTCTTCCGCTTCATTGTGCGACAGTCCATCGACACACGGACACATCACCATGGCCGTTGGCGCAACGCGGTTAATCCAGCAGGCATCATGGCCAGCGCCAGAGACCAAATCTCGATGACTATAACCGAGTCGCTCGGCCGCCTTTCGCACGGCGCTCACACAGTCTTTATCAAACTCAACCGGGTCGAAGCCGCCCACTTGCTCTATTTCCATACCCAAGCCAATATCGTCAACAATTTTTTGCGCACCTGCGCGTAGCTTGCTTTCCATGTCTGCAATGATGGCTTTTTCCGGATGTCTGAAGTCGATAGTGAATACCACCTTACCGGGTATGATGTTGCGCGAATTCGGAAAGACATCGCAGTGGCCAATCGCACCGACAGCATTGGGTGCATGACCTAGCGCAATCTCGTTAACCAGCTCCGTGATTCGAGCCATACCCAAGCCTGCATTCACCCGCATAGGCATAGGCGTTGAACCTGTGTGCGATTCCCTGCCGGTAAGCGTTACCTGCAACCAATTTAAACCCTGGCCATGGGTGACAACACCAATGTCTTTACCCTCATTTTCAAGGATAGGACCTTGCTCAATGTGAAGCTCAAAGAACGCATGCATTTTTCGCTCGCCAACCGGCTCCTCACCACAATAACCAATACGCTTGAGTTCATCACCGAGCTTTAATCCGCTGGCATCGGTTCTGTCGTACGCCCAATCGAGCGTATGAATACCGGCAAACACACCAGATGCAACCATCGCCGGTGCAAACCGGGTTCCCTCTTCGTTAGTCCAATTTGTTACAACTATAGGGTGTTTGGTTTTAATGTTCATATCGTTGAGCTGACGAATAATCTCCAACCCACCAAGTACGCCTAATACACCATCATACTTACCACCGGTTGGTTGAGTATCCAGATGACTACCGACATACACGGGTAACGCCGTCGGATCGGTTCCCTCGCGCCGCGCGAACATCGTACCCATTTGATCTAATCCCATGGAGCAACCTGCATCGACACACCACTGTTGAAACAATGCACGCCCGGCAGCATCGTCATCGGTAAGGGTTTGTCGATTGTTACCGCCCGCTATACCAGGCCCTATTTTGGCCATTTCCATAATGGAATCCCAAAGCCTGTCGCTATTGATTTTCATGTTGCTAGTGATCGACATATCTATAAATCTCCTGCTTGATCAGAACGTAACGACTCGACAGCCTGTTGAATTCACGCTATCGTAACTTGTTTATCCGGTCAACAACCCGCCGTTTGCCCGCAACAACCGTGAAGAGCACTCGTGAAAAAAAATACGCGCATTCAAACTGAAAACACGCAACGCGTGCTCGATGCTGGATTGCAAGTCTTTTCCACCCACGGCTTTAGAGGCTCGACTGTTGAGCAAATAGCCTCGGCTGCCGGCATGTCGAAGGCCAACGTGCTTTACTACTTTCGCCGCAAACAGGATATCTATGTAGCGGTACTGGAAAAAACCTTGTCTGAGTGGCTTGATCCGTTGCAGGCCTTGAATCCTGATGGCGAGCCACTTGAAGAGCTTTGGCGCTACGCGCAAGTCAAGTTGCAGCTGTCTCGCAAAGCGCCCTCTGCGTCTCGGTTGTTTGCAAACGAGGTTATCAGTGGCGCACCGATGATTGGCCAGTACCTGCAAAACGAGCTGCGCAATCAGGTTAATCATAAATGCACGGTTATCCAATATTGGATAGACACTGGACAACTTGCTGCGATTAATCCTCTGCACTTGCTGTTTTTCATATGGTCTACCACACAACATTACGCTGATTTTTCCGCACAAATTGATGCGCTACACAATGGCGATACCGATCAATTATTTGATGACGCAGAAGCCACGTTAAAGCAACTTCTGCTACGCGGACTGGCACCCACATAACTACCCTGGCCATTCTTAACTGGCGCTAGCCGGATTATTCGGATGAGTCGTCCAGTTTTCATAGTCGGGATTAATCGGCTTTCCGGTACGCGCATCAACACCACTGGTTTGTTGCTCCATAGTGATACAGTCTTCTATCGGGCAAACGCTTACACACAAATTACAACCCACGCATTCTTCATCTATCACTTCAAAACGACGCTCGCCATTTACGGTGGACGTTATCGCCTGATGCGACGTGTCTTCACAAACGATGTGGCAACGTCCGCATGAGATGCAGGCGTCCTGATTGATTTTGGCTTTCGCTATATAGTTTAAATTCAGGTTCTGCCAGTCTTTGACATTCGGCGTTGCACGACCAACGAAATCGTCTAAGCGATGGTAACCAGCACTTTGCATCCAATTTGACAACCCCGATGTTAGTTCATCAATTATCTTGAACCCATACGTCATTGCCGCCGTACACACCTGTACATTGCCTGCACCCAGAGACATGAACTCCGCAGCATCACGCCATGTTGTAATACCACCAATGCCGGAAATAGGCAGGTTGGCGGTTTGCGTATCGCGAGCAATTTCTGCCACCATATTCATGGCAATGGGTTTAACTGCAGGCCCGCAATAGCCACCATGTGATCCCCAACCATCGATAGACGGTTCAGGCGACATGGTGTCAAGATTAACGCTCACAATAGAACTTACCGTGTTAATCAGCGAAACCGCATCGGCGCCGCCAGCCTGAGCTGCTCTTGCAGGAAAACGAATATCTGTAATATTGGGCGTCAGCTTTACGATTACCGGCATTTTGCTGTATTGCTTGCACCACGCTGTAACCATTTCTATGTACTCAGGCACCTGACCAACAGCCGAACCCATACCACGCTCTGACATTCCATGCGGGCAGCCAAAATTTAATTCAATGCCATCGGCGCCAGTGTCTTCTACCTTGCTTACGATATTCTTCCAATTCGATTCCTCACACGGCACCATCAAAGACACCACAACAGCACGATCAGGCCAATCGCGTTTGACGCGTTTGATTTCATCCAGGTTGGTTTGCAATGGTCTGTCGGTAATCAGCTCGATATTATTCAACCCGATAAGTTTTCTATCAGATGAATAGACCGCACCGTAGCGCGGGCCGTTAACATTAACTATATGTGGATCTTCACCAAGGGTTTTCCATACAACGCCACCCCAGCCTGCTTCAAACGCACGCACCACATTCACTTCTTTATCTGTCGGTGGTGCGGATGCTAACCAAAAAGGATTTGGCGAGTGGATGCCCAGAAAGTTAGACGTTAGATCACTCATCACTATGTTCTCCCGTTCCGGATTATCGGCTTGTAGCATTCGAACCAGCAAGCGCTTTGTGGATGGATTCAGCCGCTAACTTGCCGGCTTGAACGGCAGCAACGGTTAGGTCTTCGCCATTGCTGGCACAATCACCACCCGCCCAGATTTTGCTATCGCTGGTGCGTTGATTTTCATCGACATCGATACGATTGGATTTCAACGTTAAACCAAACTCACTAACTTGTTGCGCCAATGTTTGACCAATTGCCATTAATAAGTGGTCGCATTGCATTGTGGTGGTTTCCCCGGTTGTTGATAACGCACCACCCTCACTGTGGGTATAGTCGAACTCAAGCGCAGAAATTGCGCCGTTCTCAACATGCAACTGCTTGGGCTGCATTTGCGTTTTTAACAACACACCATTGGTTTGCGCCAAAGCCTGCTCAAAATCACTGGCATTCATATTCTCTTGCGAACGCCGATAAACAACCGTTACGTTTTCGGCTCCCAACACTTTCGATTGCACGGCAGCATCAATGGCCGTCATACCACCGCCAATAACAATAACATTGCGCCCGACCTGGATACTTGATTCCGGCGATTGCCTTAGCCGTGCAATAAATTCAACGGCATCTTCAATCCCTTTAGCATCGGCACCGTCAAGGCCGCTTTCGTTTACAGCGCCCAACCCCACACCAAGAAACACGGCATCGTAGTCTTGTTTAAGCGAGCTAAGGGAAAGATCTTTGCCGAGGCTTTGACCATACATTACGTCGATTCCGCCAATGGAAAGAATGTACTCGACTTCACGTTGCGCAAAATTGTCCACGGTTTTATACGCCGCAATGCCGTATTCATTTAGCCCACCGGGTTTTGGTAATGCATCAAAAACGGTAACCGCGTGTCCGTTAAGTGCAAGTCTGTGAGCACAAGACAAACCGGCAGGACCAGCCCCAATAACCGCGACCCGTTTACCACTCGATGACGCAGCCGTGTAAGGGTGCATTCCCGTTTTCATTAAGGCATCGGTTGCATAACGCTGTAGCTCGCCTATTTTTACGGGCCGATCTTCGGCGGTGGTTCTAACACAGGCTTGCTCACAGAGGGTTTCTGTAGGACAAACGCGCGCGCACATACCGCCAAAAATATTTTCATCGAAGATGGTTTTTGCAGAGCCGTGCGGATTGTCGGTGTTTATTTGTCGAATGAACAGCGGGATGTCGATACCCGTCGGACAAGCCGTTATACACGGCGCATCGTGGCAGAAGTAGCACCGATCGGATTCTACATAGGCCTCATGTTTACTCAGTGGCGCATGAAGATCAGTTGAAAGCGTTTCTATCGATTTGCTTTGCACGTATACACTCCAAAAACGACGGTGTATCCCGATTAAAACAATATTTATCCAACTGGTCAATTTTTATTTGAACTGAATAGCTCAAAACCAAAAAAGCCGACTGATATCAGTCGGCTTTCAAGATAATCTACGCACTGTTTTTGCCCGCACGCCCTAAAACGCTACACGATATTCAGATCAACTAGCCGTTAACGTTGCGCTTTACGGTTATAACAACCCCACGGTTTGGAAACGGCGTGCTATTCGGCGTTGGAGACCAACACCCTTCATCATAAATTTTATCGTGCGGTATGCCGCTGTATAACAACGCTTCTTTGACTCTGTTGGCGCGCCCAATGGCTAATGCCGCATTTCCATTTTCAATTTTGGTGACCCCGGTAGAGCAACCGACGACAGATACAACGTCGGTATCGGGATTGAAATCTGACATAATTTCATTGAGCAATTGCTTATTGCGTGAACCCAGAACGTAAGAGTCATCACCAAAGATAAGCACCTCTTCAGCAACATTTTTTTTATCAACCAGAAGGCTTTCATAATTCGATACGCCAATATCGGCGATGTTCATTTTTCTGACCGTTTGAAATGCGTTGGCATCTTTAGTCATGGTGTTGGAAGTATCACGAGGCTGCGCAAGAGCAACCGAACCTGTTACCACAGGCGTAGTCTCGTTAAGGTTCTTATTGCCATAGTTGTTAAGCAACGGTTTGCGCTTAATTTCCAAAGGAGAATCGAATCCGATACTACTACTTTGATTTCTGCGGGTAACAATAGCGTTATCGGTTGATCGCGCTAACAGTTGATGGTCACCCGCATGACGTTGGCGTTCGAAAATAGAGTCGTCTGATTCTAGATCTTGCGCGTTGGCACCCCTGACCATCATTGCTTTAAAAGGCTCAACGGTGCCATCTTGTCGTGCTAAATACACTCGGCGAAAATCAACATCACCCACCGACAAATCGTAGGTGTAGGTCAAGGGCTGGCTTATATCCGTGCTTTGTGAAATGTTGAAGCGAATATAATGCTGAACGTTCTCGGATTGAACCGTTTCCACGGCGTAGCCGCTACTGGATGCAGCCGCACGCAGTGCACGCGCAAACACCGCATGGCGTGTCTGCATTTCCCGATCGACATGAGCCAAAGCGTTATCGGTCAAACCAAATTTAAGTATGGTAGACCAAGGCGACAGCGTTTCTATCTGCACCATAATATTGACGAAGTCCTGGGCGATAACCGAATCCCAGGCAATCGTAGGCTCAACCGATTCTGGCGTTGTGGTTCGTGTGCCACAAGCCGAGAGCAAGAATAGAACAAAGCCGCTTACAAGCCACAGCCGAAGCTTCCTCGGCTGACTAAACCCGAGCCAAAAAAATGGCCGAAGTTTTAATTTGGATATGTTTAACATCTGCATATAACGATAACTCTCCATGTATATTTTTTAAGCTGCGGGCACGAAATCCGATAACCCGTAAAAATACCCTGTTTACTGCGACTTTTGCTTGTATTGGAAGATCATTGCGTCGCTTTGCAAACCAGTTGGCAAACCCGTTGGCAACTGGTTTTAAACCAGCAGGTACGCCATAACTCGACTAACGCGCTGGCGGTTACTACTGTGACCAAACGGCGCGCGCCTGCAGTCTCTGGCCTTACCTGCCAGTTATGCGGGGGAAGTTAGGGTTTCTTCTATAGCCACTCCAAAGTATGCCAAACTATACTTATGGCTCATTCCGACATTCTTGGCTGGCGTGTGGGTCAACAAGTGGACCGACACGTAAGCCGGCAGTCGGGCTGTTATATGGGCTAGTAGGAGTTTTCGTGGTATCACCAATAGACAAAAATTCACCGCGCGCGGCGTCGTCTGATCTTAAAAATGACATCCGTAATAATGACATCCGTACCAATGGTGTCGAATCCCTTTCATCACCAGCTCCTAACATACCGAATGCCGATGAAAACTACCACTGGTTTTTACCGGAAATATCGGGCAGTCGACTGACAATTTCTCCATCGAATTTCTCAAGTCAGCAAATAGGTCAGCAAATAGGCCAGCACATTCGTGCCGACATGAGCATAAAAAACCTGGTGAGTCGTATATTGAGTCATGTGGGTACTTGAATTCATTGTGTCCGGTCCTATAGACAATGACTATCGACAATGACTATAAACAATAACAATCAAGCATTTTTAGCCAGATAAAACGCCGAAGCAGACCGTGACTGACATCTTCAAGCTCAATGCAGAACCAAACTGGCATGGCGCCGCCCAGGACCTTGTCGACGGGTTGCAGGTGCTGGCAAAAAGCGAAGAACAAATACAATTACTTGAGTCGGTATGCTTGCAATTAGGTGATGCACTCTACCCGGCATTTCTGCAAATTCTGTTTACTCTGGAACAACACGCCGATACGCAAGCAACAGATCTGGTTGCTGCAACGCTAGTCGATTGCATCAGAACCGGCAGGCTGCCCTCAGGAAAGTTATCTGCATGGGGTTCAGCCAGCCTGACCGGCGACAGCGCATTCGGACAAACGCGCATTTTAGGCCCCATTGAATACGCCTGTGCGTGGTACGCGCAAGGTGGCTTGGCTCAACCGCTGACGCGGCAGCAGTTTACGCACATTATGAGCAGCCTGCTAAAGCTTGTGAGCTGCAATCCATTGGCAAAAGTCCACTACTGTCAGAAGCTGCAAGGTGATATTGACGACCCGATTAGCGGCGCGCTGTCGAACACCACCAGGCAAGGCTTACAGGCATTAATTCAAAGCTGGCAAAACAACGATACCGCTGATGTCACTGTAGAAGCATTTATAAACGAACTACAAACTGAAAGCATGCTCGACATCATCGCCAAGGGACCACTGGATCATAGATAAAGATCATTACCAACCGCGCATGCGTAACAGAAAGGTAAAGCTGGCCAACAGCACCGAATCAACCAACAAACACTCCACCACTTGGCTGCCCGTTATTGCCACTAGTTGGTATTCAATATACTTTTCAAGTTCGACTCCCAGGACGCGCTGGCAAGGCTCAGCTCGTGCACTAACACATCAACCAAATAGGGCAACAGAATGATCATCATAAGAATGGTCGCAATCGATTTTATCGACATGGACAGGAAGAACACGTTAAATTGCTGAGCATAGCGATTAACCAATCCCATACAAACATCAATAATAAATAACACGACAATAATAGGCCCGGCAATACGCATCGCCAGCGAGAAAAAATGCGAGTACTCCGCTTCGAACAAGCGCACAGAAGCAACCCTGAAGCTCGCAACCGGCTCGGCAATTGGCCACAAATTGAAGCTTTCCAACAAAGCCCCTGAGAGTAGTAACAAGCCACCCGATGCCACGAACAGATACCCCGCCAAGCGGCTCAGAAATGAACCGGTAAGCGTTACTTCGTTACCAATTAAAGGGTCGAAGAACAAGCCGAACGATGCGCCTATTTGCATATCGATGATGACGCCAGCGGCTTCAAACGCCCACAGAAATAAACCGAAGAATATGCCCAAACATAAGCCGACTAACGCTTCTTTTAAGAACAGGTTTAACCAAATACTTGAATCCAGCTGGGTTATCGAGCCCGCTGGTTGAGTCACTATACTGATTAGGGCTAGTGAGACAAAAAGCGAACCTCGCACCAACGGCGGAATGCTCTCACGATTAAACAATGGCAAAGTAGCAAATGCGACGGAAATGCGTAGGGTCGCCAAGGCAAGAATTAATGCGTGTTGCGAGAGCATATCGAAAAGCTCCGGCATTAAGAGCCCACCATTACCGCAAAGTCTGTGAAGATGCGATCGGAAAACTGGTATAGCGCGCCACCCATCAGCGACGCCATAACAAACAGCGTTAGCATCACTGCAAAGAATTTGGCGGCATACTGAAAGCTTTGTTCCTGCAACTGAGTTGCTGCCTGAAAAAAGGCAATGACAAGGCCAACCAAAGCGGCAACCACGACAGGCGGGCCAGCAAGAACCAGTATGAGCCATAGTGACTCCTGGGTTATGCTAACGATATCAGCGGTGCGCATGGCTCACCCAAGTATTAGCGCTTGTAGAACACCGGAACAGCCGCTGTTGTTTCTGCGCAATCATAAGTACGACAACACCAACCCGTGCGCAAGCTTTGCCCAACCTTCAATAATGACAAACAACAATAGTTTAAAAGGTAAAGACACAACCGTTGGCGATAGCATCATCATACCCATGGCCATGAGTATATTGGCGATTACAAGATCAATAATAATGAACGGCAGAAATATTAAAAATCCAATTTGAAATGCATCGGTAAGCTCGCTTACGGTGAACGCCGGTATAAGAACGATAAGATCAGTAGCAGAGACTGACGTCACATTATCTGGCTCAACCATTCTGTTCAACGTATCCAGAAAGAACTGCCGCTCTTTTTCGTCCGAATGCTTTAGCAAAAATGCCTTCAATGGCTCCTTCGCGACCTCGGCGGCCTGGAGCATGGTATCGGTGCTTTGCGCGATGTTTTCCTGCCCCGCCAGCCCTTGACTGATTTGTTGCCCCACCGGATACATAACATACACGCTCAGGATAATCGCCAGACCGTTTAACACCATGTTGGGGGGAATTTGCTGTACACCCAGCGCATTGCGAAGCAGGCTTAGTACAACGACTATTTTTGTAAACGATGTCACCATCACGGCGATAAAAGGCAGCAGCCCTAAAAACACGACAGTCAGTAGCGCAGACGATGGTGAGAATTCGGTAAGGTCCATAGTAAAAGCGTCGTCGTCCGTTACCAATCGTTATCGAATAACGCGGCAAAACCATCACCCACGCGAATGAGCTTGGCTTTTCTGGAAGGCATTCCGCGCTGCTCAACCCGCACAGATTGGCCCGCCAACTTAGTGAACGCCTGTGCGTCGCGTACACCTTCGGGCGGCTTATCGGGTTTATCAGTTGTGCTTGAGTCAAACTGCATCCATTGGGATACGTCAATTTCGACAGTGGCATCCAGTACAAAACGAAGCACCGTGCGGTTCATCGCCTGAGGGTCTTGCGCCGTATTGTTCAACGTTGAGATAGAGCACTCAGGCTCGTCGGAGAGCTTTTTACGCAGTTCGACGTCCGCATTATTCGGTGCACCGACTGTTGGCAGTGGCCTGGCTGTGTGTTCACGCGGGTTGAGTAATGCATTAAGAACGCCCTCTTTATAGGTTTCGTTAAACAATGACACGGCAAAAGAGTTGGCAAAAGTATCGGGCAACAAAACACAGCAACCCGGACCGAGCCTGTTCTGATCGGCTGAACCAAGCGCTATTTCCGACAGACACACACTGAGACGTTGCCGGTGTGCTTTCGCAGCGTATTGTGTTTTGAGTGTCGATGGAAACTCGGGTAAGTTTGAATGCATAGCCACAAAAGACAACCCTACTTTCTCTGATGCAGAATGACGACTCAACGTGACGTCGATCGGCAAACTGGCATGCAATTCAGCACTCTCCTGCCAATCAAGTTCTTTGCCGAGCCACTGCGAAACACAGTGCAGTAGTGTTTCCTGCTCTGCCAGTGCAATGGCCGATAACAACGGCGCTACCGCGGCGTCGTGCAAATTACTTTGCACACCACTTTCCATTATCGTTTCACCATCACTATGCTCAGACAGAAAGCACGCTTCAGGTGTGTCAATGGTCAACGCGATATCGTCAGCACGATAACAATGACGAATCCAGCCGGTTGGAGGTTTCACCGGCATGTATTGACTAAGCGGGTGCACAGGTCATCACCATACGAACCAAGTGAGCGGCATTTTTTGCCTCTAGCTTGCTCATGACTTTCGATCGATACAACTCAACCGTTTTAACACTGATATTAAATTCGCTGGCGATCTGTTGATTACTCATGTCGGCCAGAATCCCTTGCACTATTTGAGACTCGCGTCGAGTAAGTTTGCCTAATCGCTCTCTTGTTCGAGCAAACTCTTCGTTGTTGGCCTTTACACTGCGACGAATTTGCACCGTTTCGGAAAACGCCGACTGAAGCACTTTTTGCAGACTCTCTTCATGGAGTGGTTTCTCCAGGAACGTCAGCGCACCTTTTGACATTGCAGTAACCGCAAGCGGCACATCGCCGTGCGCCGTCATATAGACAACGGGCAAAGCAATGCCCTTCTTGTTCATGATGTCGTGCACATCCAGCCCACTCATTATCGGCATTCTGATATCAAGCAATAAAACGGATTCAACTTTATCGCTAAGTCCTTCCATTCTGGTAATGGCGGCATCGGGATCAGAAAACGTTTCCACCTGATAGTCCATGGACTCCAGCAGCCAACGAGTTGACTCTCTGAATTGCTGATTATCATCCAGAACAAAAATAATGCGCTCTACCGATTGCTTAGCCATCAACAAGCTCCTCCAATAATGCGTTGTCTTTGTGCGTAGTACTGCTATCTTGTTCGTTATGCAACGGCAGCTCCATATAGCTTGTACAGCCTTGCGACTCATTTGGAGACAACCAAAGCCTGCCTTGATGCAATTCAACAAACGATCGACATATATTCAAACCCACGCCCATGCCTCCGGTTTTATTGGTAGAGAACGGCACAAACAAAGTGTCTGCAGCGTTTTGTAAACCCGCGCCAGTATCTGAAATGGAAACGGTGACATTGGACTCTTGAGTGCGCAAGGCTATTTGAATATGCCGATGCTCACGAGCCTGCTGTTGCATGGCATCAACCGCATTTTTTATCAAATTTATTAAAACCTGTTGCAACATGGTGGCATCACCAACCACGTTCACGGGTTTGTCCGGCAAGTTCAATTCAATTTGGCAGCTGTTCTGACTCAACATCCAGTCGAGCAGTGATACAGCCTCTGAAATCTGTTCACGCAAATCAAGTGTTCTATGCTTGGGACGTCTGGATTGGGTAAACTCTCGAATTCGGCTGATCACACTTTGCGTAAACTGTGTTTGCTCAAGCGCACGCGTGAGTGCTTCATCGAGCACTTCTTTTGACGTATCCGGCTTAGCCAACCTTATTTTTATGCCACGCAGAATGTTACTAATTGTACCTATGGGTGTATTGATTTCATGCGCAAGCGTAGTCGCCATCTCACTTACTGAGATTGTTCTCGATGTTGAAAACAGACTGTCGCGAGCTTGCATATATTCATGCAATTGCTCGGTGAATTGATAGTCTGGTTGTAGCAAGAGCAGTAGCTGTGCATCGGACGAAGGCTTTATTTCTATCGAATAGCCTTTCCCTTCGACCTGAACGACACATGCGCCAGCCGCTTTATCGCCACGCCCTGCATTCTCAAGTGCCTGCAACACTTTTGGCAAATGCCCGAATGTGGCTCGCCACGATGAGTTAGTTGGTTCATTTGCGTTCAAGCCCGATGAATCGGCAAAACAAGCACACCCCTTGGATGACGCGTTCGCAAAAACAGGCGCGGCTGGAAACAGCGCGGAAAACCCTTGTGTTGCAAACTCAACGGTTTGCGTATCAGTATTTAATACGGCAATAGCCGCATCAAGCCCGGCGATTGCGTTGATAATGGCACCGTCCGTTTTCATGCATCACCTTCTCGAAACGGAGCAGCTCGCTGCTCTATCAGCAACGCCTCTAGTTGCACACCAGATTCTGTTAACGCCTTGACTATTTCATTCTGAAGAGTCGTTAAAGTCCCCGGAGAGATTTGATCGTTCAGCGAGTCAACGTTAGTGGTATTCTGCAGACCAATCGTGATTGACCATTGATGATCTTTATTTCGACTGAGCTCGATATCGACAACCCCACTTGGATCGTCAACAACCTCCACCCGCATGGCTTTGTTGGAATTAGTCGTAACACCTTGTATACGTTTGTTAAGCAAAGTGGCTATTTGCAAAGCTTGAGTCACCCTGATCTCTCCTGCCATGAGGTACGTTGCACCTGACACGGGCGGTGGTCCACCCAACTGCCCCAAGGAGTTGTTACTTACCGGGCTGTTTGACGGGAGGGCGGCGCTGACATCATCGCTAAATTGACCCGATTCTGCCACTTGCATAAATGAATCAAACTGATCAGACAAATCAGGTTCCCGTACGTGCAGGTCTGCTTGTCGCTCAACCCGCTGCAGCGGGTAATTGAGTGTTATCCGATTATCCATTCGAATTCCTATGGTGAATGGTAATGCCCATTTCATCTGCTGCACCATCACTCTTGACTTGCTCACGTCGTTTTTCGTTTACCTGATAATCACCCTGCAAGTGCTGAATGGATTCCAACTTTTTTTGATGAGACTGCCATTGCTCGCGACTGGACTCCAACACATTTTGTGCGTTGAGCACATCCTTTTCTGCGGTTTGTAAATAGAACACTTCTTTGCGCAAATCGCGTTCAATAATCGCTCGAGCAGATGCTTCAGCCTGCAATATCTCCACGCTGATATCAGCCGCATTCGGTCTGTCGCTATCCAGACCGGCGAGCTTTTTTTCAAGACCCTGTATGCTCGACGTAATCTCTTTGCACTTGTTTTCAAGTTCGTGTACTAACTGTTGCTCGTTTTGCAGAACATTGAATGCCTGTTCCACCCGACACTCACAGACCTTAAGCAGACTATCTATTTGAACCGACCGATTGGTATTGATAGGCATCTGTCAGCTCACCTTACAATTAACTTTAATGTGTCGAGCGTTGTTGATACAGGAACAAGCTCGCCCAAGCTTTGCTGGACCAACGAATTGAGCTGAGGTGCTTTCGCAATTGCTTCATCAGCCAACGCATCTGAGCCTGCCTTGTACTCACCTATCTGAACCAGAAATTCAACTTCAGCATGTTTGGCTAACAGCGCTCGGTATTTATTTGCATCCTGTTGATGCTCATCGTTGGCTAACTGCGTGAACAAACGACTCTGACTTGCCAAAATATCGATTGCCGGGAAATGCCCTCGTTCTGCCAGTGAACGTGAAAGCACAATGTGCCCATCGAGAATAGAACGGGTTTCCTCCGCGATAGGGTCGTTACCGGTTTCGTCGTCGGTAAGCACGGTGTAAAACGCGCTGATGCTCCCCACTTCACTATTGCCACTGCGTTCAAACAACCGCGGTAGCTCTGCGAACACCGACGGCGTAAAGCCCTGTCGTACGGGTGGCTCACCTATGGCCAAACCCATCTCGCGTAAAGCTCTGGCATAACGGGTAATCGAGTCGATAAGCAGCAGAACATGTTTTCCTTTGTCGCGAAAACCTTCAGCAATGGCAGTAGCGGTATCGGCAGCACTCACCCGCTCCATTGCAGCAGAATCGGAAGTAGCAACCACCACGACCGAGCGACGCCTCGCATCTGCACTGAGTGCATCTTCTAAAAACTCTCTGACCTCACGCCCACGCTCGCCGATAAGACCAATAACGATCACATCGCATTCGGCGTGACCCGCCAGCATGCCAAGCAAGGTGGACTTACCCGCACCGGCTGGCGCAAACACCCCCATACGCTGTCCTATACCGATGGACAGCAATGCATCAATGGCTTTAACCCCGGATATGAGTGGCGTGTTAATACGTTGACGAGTTAACGGGTTAGGCGATCGATTGCGCAACGGCATGCTTCGCCCGCCTGTGGGAAGAGGCAACTTATCAAGCGGCTGTCCAAATCCATTAACAACCCGACCTAACAATGCATCATTAACGCAAACACCCACCTGCTCGGCAACAACGCGAACTTCCGAATCAACGGCCAAACCATGCAAACCACTGAGCGGCACTAAAATAGCGTCGCCCTGCTCTAAGCCGACAACATCCGCCTGCACAATCTGGCCGCTGTCCCTGTCGCGCACTTCGCATCTCTGCCCAATTCGTACAGGCAAACCACTCACCCGCAAGGATGTACCCACGGCTTTTACAATTCTGCCGACATGCTCCAGCGTGCTACCACTATTGAGCCGCTCACGCAGACCATCTGCAACGTCTGCCAACGCACCGCTGCCAGCCTTGCTATGGTTAACCCGGTTCTGGCTGGGCCGAGCACGATTGAATTGAAGCTCACTCATGGTTCGGCATCGTCCGTGTTCAATATTTTGAGCACTTGCTGCATCTGAGTTTCAAGATCAATGGCAATGGCGCCGTATCGCGTATCGATAAAACACGCACCCGCTGCAAGGCTTTCATCGACAACAACGCGCTCAAAAACGTCGCGCTCATTCACGCGTTCCAACATATCAGCGTAATGATCAGTGTGTACGCGTAAAACCAGAGCGCTTTGATCAATCAGTTCTGCTGCCGCTGTGCAAGCCTCGGCGTACAACCAATCTGCTGGCGCAACGTTGCCGGCTATTTTTCGAACAATGTCTATGGCCAGTGTGGCGCACGCGTTACGCGTATCGACAACATCCTGCTCGTAAGCTGTTTGTAATTCGAGCAACATGTCGGCTTGTTTTTTTTCATACGCAGCTTTTGCCTGAAGCACACCTTCTTTATACCCAGCCGAATACCCTTCTTGTTTTGCGTCGGCTTCCAGTTCTGCCTGACGCGCAACAGAATCTCGCAGGCGCTCAACAAGCTCAGAAGCTTCTGTTAACGACGACAGTTCATCGGCACTGTAAACCAGCTGATCGGTGGCCAAAAAACCACGTTTGTCTGAAATCAGTGACAGCAAGGTCATAGAGGCGGCCCCGCAGTGCTATCGGCACGATTATCCGCATGCACAGCATCACCATTGAATAGATTACTGCGGATAGACTGATCGGTTAAATCTGTCGATTCTGGAGGGTCCTCAGACGTAGACCCGCCAGTGGTATTTATATGGGCTAATGCACGCTCGATAAGCGCCATGCACAATGAATTGCTCAGTAGGCCCTTTCGCAATGAATTGCTCAGCGAGCCCTCACGCAGGGCTACCCTTTCAGCTCGAAAGCTCTCTGGGCACAACAATTTTACTAACGGCTCTGGCGTGTTCGCGGGCAAACTTGCCTTAACAACCTGGTTGCCCGCCTGCTCGAATGCACCATGCAAGCCATGTCGGCATTGTTCATTGTTATTGAACGCACCGCCATTGAATCCAATGTAGTTCTCGAAGTCGAGAAAATCGCCCGTTGGAAACGCCTGCGGAGTATTGAAAGCAAGCGCATCGGTAAACGCTTTCTCGCCAATAATCGCTATTGCCGATTGAATAACTCGCCGATCTATCCAAAGTTGCATTGCAGGGGCCAGTAAATATGCGCCACTGATCAATTGCAGTTGCATGCGGTCGGGCTGATTCATGGCACACCAATCGGGCAATGCATCGAGAACATCCCATGACCAGTGTACGGTGGAATCCAGATTGCCTTTGATGTGCTCCTGCAACAATGTGCGGGCTAATGTGGCTCGCTTATACCGGATAGATGCTTGTCTGGCGTCGGGGTTATTCATGGTTGGTCGATCTTGCCAGCAGGATCTTGGTTTATCTGATTCGGGTTTATCTGATTCGGGTTTACCGTATCGTGGTTCGCAACTGAGGGCTTACGCCGCCAGAAACTACCCAGTACGAGCAACAAACCAAAGCCCAGAGCCGACGCCACCAACACAGTAGGGCTGATCGACGGTATCAAGCTAAGCCGCAGCCCACTCAGCGTTGATTGCGCATCTACTTGCCTGGTATCAGCAGCCGCATTAAGCAGCGTTGCTGGTTCTACGCTAGGCGATGAACCATAGCCTGACTTAAAGAACGCTACCGTTACATCCTCATAGGCCAGATTTTCGATACCATCTACAACCAGGTTTTTTATCATGCTGGTGTTCCCGCTAAGGTCGACATCGCTTCGATGTTTGATAAACACAGAAGCTGACGCTGGCGGCACGCTATTACTAAGATCATCTCTAGGTGGCACCGCCAGATGCACACGCGCTAACAACACCCCATCGATACTCGATAAGGTGTTGGCAATCTCTTGAGATAAAGCGAAGTTTAATCGGGCGCGCTCTTCCAGAGGCGAAGAGACAAAACTTTCTTTGGAAAACACATCTCCGAGCGTATTGTACGTTTCACGCGGAAATCCATTAACGCTAAGCACATTAACTGCAGTAGCAAAGTTCTGAGACTCAGTTAGAACTTTAAACTTACCGTCTTTGTCCGCACCCTTACGAGCTCCAATTCCAGAGCTGACCAATAGCGCGATCATTTCATTGGCTTCACGCTCACTCAGCTTGGAGTACACAGTTTCTTCGTTACAGGCCGATAGCAAGAACATAACGACACCAATGACGAGCGCGCGTTTAACTGGTTTGTGTTTTTCCATCGTTTGCCCCAATCAACTCTGTTGTCTAAACAGTTGCTGCAACCCATCGGTTGTACGGTTCGCTATATTGGCAAGCAATTGACTGTGAAACATAAACTCCTGACTTCTCGCTGTAAGCATAACCACATCCCCTGGATTTAGCGTACTCCCGGATTGGGCTGCCTGCTCGGCATAATCTGCTAACTGTGAAGCCTGCACATCGATATGTGAAAACGGAGACATTAATGCTTCGAGCACTGCGCTGGGCGCTGATAAATCCTCAGCGGCACTACTATGCCGTTGCGCAAGTTCAGCCTGATCTAATGCGTGAGAGAATGCGAGCTCAGCCGAGCTTAAGTTCACGTTATAACCTGCAACAACCGTTTCTGGTTTGCTCAGCGAATCAAGACCGTTATTGATAGTATTTATTGAACTGGACAGTACTTCCATCGTGTTTATCTCCTCGCCGGCTTATTGCTTTCGGGCCATGGTTTCAAGCGCCGACCCCATACTGGTTAAAGCCGTATGAGAACTATTGGAGAGAAACTGCATGCGCAAAGATTCAGCGGTGAGTAAAGTGATGGCTTCTGGCGACTGCTCCCCGTTGGCGATCTGCGCTGCCTGTTCGACTAATGTACTGGCTTGATTGTTCAATGCACTGCCCCAGGCCTGCGCCATGGTTTCATACCAATTGCTGTTTTTGTCAGGCTCAGCAGCACTGTTTGTATTTTTATAACCGACGTTCAGCTGACTCTGTACTGCATTTAGTTCACTCATTATTTTCTCCTTAAAATTTGAGCTCAGTTTTAACACCCTGCTTTTCCACCGTGACACGTCCATTGGTGATAGCAGAAATTCGGTAACCGCCCGGTAACGTTGACCCCACAAAATAACGAGAGTGGTCCTCTGTTACGACGTAAGCTGGGGAATCGGAATTAACCATCACCACACGCTTACCCGCGTCGAGTTCTGGCGAGGTTTGCTTGGCAACCGGCTGAGGTTGTGGTGGCGGTTCATTGATCAGCTTGAACGAACGAGCTGAAGGTACGTCTTTTTTAATTAATGACTGCAAGCTGGCAAGCTTTTCCGGCGAACTAATTCGGGTATTGGCAACAAACTCACCTTGTCCCATTGAATCTATAGAGCCGCTTACCCCGTTTATGCGTAATACATCTTTGATGTGGTCGCGAATCTCTTCATCAACCAATACTCTGTTAATAATGGGCTCGGGCTGCTGCGCAATAAAATTGGCTACCTGCATTGCTTGATCGCGGGTAGCGACATAGCCAACCATAAAGATTTTGCCATCGTCCCTATTGACACTGAGATCTGCAAAGTTTGCTTGAGCTAGACGGGACTCTAGCGCTGCAATATTGTTGTTTTCACTTTTTTGGCTATTATGGTTGTACGAGGACACCATACCGAGCAACACAAACCCGATAACCGATAGGCCGCCGACGCGTAACAAGCGTGTTGCAAAGTTGGCGCGTGGGCTAGGCTCTGTCGATTGTATCCGGTTAGCAAGGTCATCTGAACGAGGCGATTCGTATTCGAACAACAAGGTAGTATCGCCCAATTGCAATCTTTGCCCGTACGGCACCAACACGCCCGAGCCCGTATCAGAAACGGGAACCCCATTAACGCAAGCCTTTTCTGTATCCGATGCATCCCTAATGAATACCCGCAGCCCATTTATTGCTGGGACTAGCTTGACGCCACTGGTATGAAGATGGCGAAACACAATATCGTGCTCAATAGTTGCACCCAGGCTATAGGACTGATCCAGGTTCAAACTCATTTTCGCCCCGGTCTGCAGCCCGGAAACCACACTAAGCTGCACCATGTTAATCACTGGATTATCTCAGTCCAACCATCTTGCTCGCCAGTGCCGGTTTTTATCACTTGCACCGAGGAGTTTGATCGCTGGGATGTCCCAGATTCAGGTAATGCTATCCAATCATCAGCGTTGGCTTTATTGTTAGCTGCTGGTCTGAACTCTAACTTCTCGCCTGTTGCTGGAACACGGGCAACTTGTTTTTTTATTCTGTTATCGTCGCTAGCTACCGTTTTAGCAGTTGAGCTGCCAACACTTTGCCAGCCACTCTGATCATCTAATGCTGCTCTTGATGCCTGCTGCTTGTTGGCAACCGCCGCCGCATTATGTTGTGATTGCGCGCCTGAGCCTTGGGACACTATTTGATTATTCGTAGTCGGCCTGTTGGGTTGTTGTTGTAGTGGCCTTGTTCTGTTGTTCTGTGGTGGCGACTCCGAAACCTTGCCAGGTACTGGTCTGCGATTATCGGAAACGGACAGCTCGATATTTGCTTGCCCGCCTGGTAGTGTGGGCTTGATCGGAAACGCTGCATCCCTTGAGGCCAATCCAGCAAGCGCGGGATTAAGTCGGGCAGCGCCAGATTCAATAATCTGCCCTTCATTACCGGATATTATCGGCACCGAATAACGCTTACCCGCCGATACCTGTGTATTGAGCCTTGGCGTAATCAGGAACATACGCTCCATTCTGCTACTGGTTTTACGGTTGCTGCGAAACAATGCACCAAGGCCGGGTATATCGCCCAATACAGGCACTTTCGATACGCCCGTGGTTTTGAATTCCCTGACTAAGCCACCAATTAACAGACTTTGCCCTGCGTTAATGATCGCTTGCGTGTTAATGGTGGATTCTTCAATGACAGGAATATCATCGACTGTTTGCTGCGATTGACTGCCATCGATAATATCGATTTTCATTTTTATCTGAGAACGCTCACCATTAGCAAACACATGCGGCGTTACCCTCATTGTGGTTCCAACAGACACATTGAATAAATCCACCTCTTCACGCCCGGCAACTCGTATGAAAAACGTGCTTGTTGTATCCAGCAGAGCTTCGACATTGGCCAGCGTCATAACGTGCGGCTTGGACACAATACGCGCGGCCCCTTGCGTCTCGAGTGCTTTAACATGAGATAGAAACCGGGCTTTGTTATTCAGAACGTTTTGTGTAAACCCATTCAAGCCATCAGATACAGCAGACTGGCTCAGCCCGAGTTGATCAGCCCCACTACCAAACAAAATACTCGTACCATCTTTCTGATAGCGCCAGTCGATGCCCAAAGAGCGTAGTCGATCGGTATCCATATCGATAATGGTCGCTTCTATTTCAACCATTTGCGGCTCTATATCCAGAGACTCAATGAGCTCTTGATAATTCCTCATGCGATCGGCCCGGTCTCTAATGATGATCGCGTTATTAAGCGGGTCTGCGACTATGCGTGTACTGTTCATGCTATGCGTATCACGACTGGTGTTAACGCTCGCTGTTGCGCCACGACCCTCAGCTTTTGATCCACCTTCGCGGCCAACCGCTTGTAAACCCTGCCCCCGTAAGCCCCGCTCTGTTCGAGGAAGATGAGTACGTTGATTGCTATCGGTTGTGTCGACACCAACCATACCGGTCTCAACCACTGTTCGAAGCAGGCTTGCCACGCCTCTAACCATGAGTTCCTGGCCACCGGACACAATGGTTGTATCATCAGCCCAGGCGTACTTCAGCTTGAACACCTTTATGACTTCATTGGCTTCAGGCTGCGGCACGCTCTGCTTTACCGACTTTGTCGCTGTTCGTTGTTGAATAGCTTGCGCATAAGACTCTATTTGCTTCTGGTACCTATCGGTTCCACTGACAACAAGCCCCATATCGGACCATTCCACATTATTCATGGAATCGCTCAGGCGCATTTTCTTGGCATTGAACAGCACGCGTTTTCCAACCTGCTCACTCATCGGGATGATATTGCGAGACACCTGATTGGCGGGGTAAATGAATACGGTGGAGCGATCGTAGTACATGACTAATTGAAACGCTTTTTCAACATCTTTGTAAATGGCACTGGCTGCACCGCGAAAATCACCGTTGACCGAACCAACAACATTGGCATCGACCTTAACTGGCACACCTATCTCACCAAATAATTCGTTAAAGAACGCGTGCACCGGCTGTTCTCGGGCAGCAATGGAAACCCGCTTATCAAAATTGGGGATATCCGCGGCATAAGCGGCCGACCACTGACTGAGTAGCGTCAGCATAAAGCCGATGACCATTATAGCGTTGAGCATTGTTCTTCCATGGGCCGGCGATTTACACATAGTTCTATTCATTAGCTGACGCTCGTTAGCGGGGTATGCTCATCGGGCATTACTTGAAGCATGACGTTCAGATCAAGGGATTCAACGAGTTCGTTGTATGACAACACCGGTATATCAAAGTAATCTTTCGCAATTAAAACCCGGATATGTCGACGTAAGCGAACACTGGTTAGTAGCACTTTAGGCTGATAAGTATCAATGGCCGTTGCGAGACTTTCTTTCAGCCGTTTGGCATTATGCGGATCGATATCGAACTGTTGCATACCGCCTGAAACCCGCACGTATTTAGAGAGTTGATCTTCAAGCTGTGGTGACAGCGCTATTGCATCAAGCGAATTCTGTGGAGCGAACTTATAGCAGGTTTGCCGGGCCAGTGCGATTCGAGCAAACTCGGTTAAATTGTTAACCTCTTTCTCATGCTGCGAGGCTTCAACCAACGCCTCCAGAATGCCACGCATATTCCTGATTGAGATTTCTTCTTGGACAAGATTACGTAATATCGTAGCGATATTCTGGGCAGGAATACTGCGCTGGACTTCCTTCACAATTTCCGGATAAGTTGCTGAAGCGATCGTTAGCAGCTGACCCGTTTCCTGAATACCCAGAAACAGTGTGCCATTTCTTCTCAACGCAGCATGAATTTGTACAACAATACTATCAACCTGTGTTTGGCTATTAACGATGCCTTGCGCTACGGGCACTTCGAAAGCATAGAGCACCCATTGCTTCTGAGCATCATGACGAAAATGAATACGAATATCCGGCATAGCAACACCGGAACTTAATTGATACTGATTGACGCACGCAGTAATTCGTTCGTTCAACAGCTGGTTATGTTCGTTGCGAGCCAGACTTTTAGGCAGCTCAAGCAAGAGCGGTATCGCCTGCTGCACTTGTTCTGCCTGCGCCGGGTTCACCAACTGGGGATTTTCGGCTTGCCGGTCAAGCACCTGATTGAAGGGTCGATCGATTTTCGCTCTGAAACCCGGTACTAGAAAAGCGCCACCAATAAGCAGCACCATACCAATCAGCAAAAACACAGCACTTGGAAAGCCTGGAATAAATGCCAGTAACAAACAAATAACACCAGCAACCAACAATACCCGAGGCTTTGCTGAAAATTGCTTTTGAATCGAATCCCCAAGATGCCGGTCGTTAAGCGAATCGGTTGCACGTGTCACAATCAAACCAGCTGACATGGCTCCTAACAGTGCAGGAATTTGTGCAACCAATCCATCCCCAATAGTTAATATGGAATATTTTGATACTGCCCCACTGGTGTCCATACCAAGTTGAAATATGCCGATGGTGAGTCCGCCAATCAGATTCACCAATATGATAATGATGCCGGCTATGGCATCGCCTTTCACAAACTTCATGGCACCGTCCATACTGCCGTGTAATTTGCTTTCAAGCTCTAACTCTCGGCGCATCTCTTTGGCCTCATTGGCATCGATTAAACCTGAGCGCAAATCTGAATCTATTGAAAGCTGCTTACCCGGCATGGCATCGAGTGTAAATCGGGCTCCTACTTCAGCCACACGTTCAGCACCTTTGGCTATAACGAGAAACTGCACAACCGTGATAATAAGAAAAACAACTAGCCCGACAACCAGATTGCCACCCACCACGAGGTTGCCAAACGTATCGATAATATGACCGGCATCGCCGTGCAACAAGATGAGCCGGGTTGTGGCCACGGACAACGCCAAGCGGAATAACGTGCTGATAAGTAAAATACTTGGGAAGGCTGAAAACTGAAGCGCGTTGCTAATATAAATTCCCATTAGCACGAGCATGAGCCCAACGGCTATATTTATCGCCACCAAAGAATCAATTAATAGCGTTGGCAGCGGCAGTATCATTAACGCAACGGTTGCAACGATGAGTAAAGCCAGAACGATATCACTGGCTTTAGAGCTTCTGCTACCAGAAGCAACCGTTGCATCTCGCAGATATGCTTGTATATTCACTTGACCGTTGTTATTCCATTCAGCGACTAATACCGTGACAGCGCACGATCGCAATGCAAACTTACCCGTCTCTCAATTACAACCTTCAGTTTGCTTTCCTCGCTCCATCCAAAGATGCGAGTTGGTGGCAATACAAACTTTACGATTCACTCAAATATTCTTTCATTTCATTCGAATGATTTTAGGGTTCTAGTGTACTCATGGCATTGTTGACAAGCAAACAAGGTCAATTTGATTTTCCATTCCTAATCAACAACTTAAAACAGCCTCGACTAAAGTACAGTCGATGTTTATTCGTTTTTGCATACACAAGCGATTGGAAATTGATAACCCCATCACACTTAACTGTTACACAAGGATCGGTTCAAAAACAGACACAAAGCGATGCGTTTCGTTCTACTGAAATTTAACTTAGAGTACTGACTTCTCAGCAAACGATTTCCAGGTTGAACATAGAACCGCGTTTGCGAGCCAGTGCGCGTGACTCGAGTCTCATGTGAGTTGAAGTTTGCACTGTTAAGATTGAGTAGTTGTGTTGCTTAGCCATGAACTATACAAAGTGACCAGTGCAAGGTGAACAATGCAAGGCGAACAATGCAAGGCGAACCGTATAAAGTGAATGGGACGGAATAATCCGGACAAACTCATGCAGAACATAAATGGACCATAACAATGTCTGACACAAGCAGTGGCGAGAAAACGGAACAGGCCACCGCAACCCGTTTGCGCGATGCACGCAAACAGGGCGATGTCGCTAAATCGAAGGATGTGACGAGCACGTTGGTTCTGGCATTTGCTTTTGCTGTGCTTTGGTTCACGTTCTCCTTTAATGTTAAAAAACTCACCGAATTGCTCTACGCGGCACTTGCCATTCCCACACGCGATTTTAGTCAATCACTCAATTTGCTCGGCGCTACAGCATTCGATGCGTTTATTTCCATCAGCGCAGCGTTACTCATTCCAATTGCCCTGTTCGGACTACTGGTTGAATTTCTACAAACCGGACCGGTATTCACGTTAAAAAAAGTTGCGCCTAAACTAATCAACATGAACCCTGGAAATGGGTTCAAGAACATGTTCAGTCTGGATAACGCGCTAGCTGTCCTCTTCTCGGTCATCAAAACCATTATTCTGGTTCTGGTGGCTTTTATCGTTATTCGCAGCTTTTTATCCGAACTCATGTTATTACCGGGCTCACAAACTATCAGCCTGATATTAGCGTTCAAAGAATTACTATTGGTATTGATGCTGTGGACCATCGGCATTTTCACCATCATGATGCTGCTCGACTGGGGCTACCAGCGCTTTTCATACGCCAGGAAAATGCGAATGTCGATTAGAGAAGTTCGGCAGGAACAAAAAAACAACGAAGGTGATCCTGCATTTAAACATCAACGCAAACAACTGCATCAAGAATTTTCACAAGTAAACCACGAGGATGCATCAAGGGCAGCCACTGTACTCGTGGTGAACCCGACACACGTTGCCATTGCTATCGAATACCATAGAGAGAATCAACCGGTGCCCATCGTCACTGCAAAAGGTGAAAACGAACTAGCGGCGAAAATGCGTGAAGCAGCTAACGAAAATCATGTTCCGGTAATACGCAATGAGCTACTAGCACGTACCCTGTTGGCTAATGTTGATATCGGCAACGTAATACCCAAAGAGTTTTTCGAAGTGGTTGCACAGATTATTCTTTGGGCAACCAAGACAACGGCGATGCTTGAACGCGAGCGCGTTGCCACAGCGCCGTTTACAAAGACGGAATTTCCACCGTTGCCACCCGGGGAAAACCTAACCCGCTATCCACTCGGGTTCAACAGCGAAGGACTTTAGCAATAGTGCTTACAAGTCAATAGTGATGCACGTGTCTTAACGCACAGGTTTTAATGTAAAAAGAACTAAACATACAAGAATCAAACATACAACGAACTAAGCAAACAAATGATTAGTAAAAAATCACCCAGTCGAGAAACGCGAATTCAAGCAGGCGTTAACACATGAGCACCAACGAGACTGAATTTCCTATGCTATTGCTACTAACGGTATTGGCATTAGTGGTTGTGTTGGTGCTAGCCTGGTTGGCTATTCGAACGCTTGCGAGCATGAATAACACAAGAACAGGTAGCTCTAAAGCCGTTAAGGTAATGCAAACCGTCGCGGTTGGTAACCGAGAACGCCTTGTGCTCATTCAATACAAAGGCGCTGATGTTCTGCTCGGCGTTACACCTGGCGGTATAACTGTCATAGATAGTGATGCAGAATCGTTCCAACGTATTTATGATAAAAATAATGTGCACAGTAACGAAAGTCTTGACACGTAAAACGCACAACGTGATATTTGGGTGGGGTGTTTGCAAGCACCCCACCCAGCGCCGGCCCTTTCGACATGGCCAAAAAAGACCTTAACGTTCGATTCTACAAAGCTGCCAAGCCTTGATCTCGATAATTTAACTTTGACTGAATTTTAAAATGAACTATTCACTGAACAGGACTGCTTGTTGCGTCGTTATTGCTTACGCGCCATAGTAGATAAACTCTCACCAGTCGTTTTTATTAGTGTGGCTGTTGCTTCATAGGCCATTTTGAACATTTGAGTTTGTGCCTGCAGGTTAGCCTGTTCAATTGCCATGTCTTTTGCATTTTGCGCATTCGCCTCTCTACCTTGAGCTGTTTGCGTATCCTGTTCAGCTCTGCCGGCTATATCCGCAATTTTGTAACCGGATACTATAGCCTGCTTTAGATGCTCACCAGCCGCAGCCCCCATGGCACGAGCCAGCACGGCAAACCAGTTACCCGACAATTCTGAGCTGGCATTACCAGCAACCGCATTTCCCGAGCTGCCGGGTGAACCACTTTTACTGGAAGACGATTCACCAGCAGGTGTTTGAGCGTCGTTGTTCAGTTCTTCTACTCTACTTTCTGCATAGAACTTCATTAAATCGGAATAGACTTCGTTTACATCTGATTGAGCTGCGCTCGTGGTTTGCTGTGTAGCCGTTTGCAACTGTTCGTCTAGCATTTGGACGACATCATCTTCAATTGCAGAACCAGAATACTGGTTTTTCACGTCATCGACATAAACGTGATTAAACAGATTGAAAAGTGCAACATGTGTATTGTCTTCGCCATGCTCATTAATCAGTTGTTGGTAACTTGCACCATTAATGGCCTCACCTTCATTAATGAAGGCTTGCATATTCGGATTGTAGACCGGAGACAGAAAAGCCGCTTCTGTAGACATAATTAATTCCTTTTAATGATTAGCGTTTTAGCTTGAACAGATAGTAAATCTCTATTCACATGTCAAGACTAGAGACAAAACCCTAAAACGACAGCAAAACTTGCCCTGTCTTGGACATCTTCATGGGCATCATCATTAAAAAGTTAAAACTGCTCAATTTATCGAGCCGAATAGTACAACTGCAAGAGAAGTCAGCATGGCTTACTAAAAGCTGACAACCGCCCAACAGGCGCTCTAAATTACCTTCAAAATAAAGTAGTTCTTTTTACCGCGCTGTAAGAGCACATACTTATCGTTAATTAAATCCGATTCGCTAATCGTATGCTCCTCAACGACTTTGAGTTTGTTTACCGACACAGAATTTTCTTTCAACGCTCTTCTGGCTTCACCATTGGATTTCAGAAACCCGGTATCCGTAGCAAGCGCCGCGACAATATCCAGCCCAGACACAACGGTCGATCGAGAAACCTCTGCTTGAGGCACACCTTCGAATACATCGAGGAAGGTTTGTTCATCCAGCTGCTTTAAGTCATCAGTGCTTGCACTGCCAAATAAAATTGCGCTCGCTTGTTGCGCCATTTCCAAAGCGTCTGAAGAGTGAACGGTTCGGGTGAGTTCTTCAGCCAACCTTTTCTGCAGGGTGCGAAGATGTCGAGCCTCATCGTGTTCGGCTATAAGCGAGTTAATTTCGGCTTCACTTAGAAACGTGAAAATACGAATATACTTCTCACTGTCTTCGTCACTGGAATTTAACCAGTATTGATAGAACTTGTAGGGTGATGTTCTGTTGGAATCCAGCCAAACATTACCACCTTCACTTTTACCGAACTTTGACCCATCGGCTTTGGTAATTAATGGACAGGTAATCGCGTAGGCCTTACCTCCGGCGATACGACGGATTAGCTCAGTGCCAGTTGTAATGTTGCCCCATTGATCACTCCCGCCCATTTGCAACGTGCATTCTTTAGCACGAAACAAATGCAGAAAATCATAACCCTGAACCAGTTGGTAGGTGAATTCAGTAAAACTCATGCCCTCGGAACCACCACTGGATGCTGTGTCGTCTACATCAGCGGTAATTCGATTCTTGACAGAATCTTTCGCCATCATGTAATTGACCGTAATATGCTTACCCACATCGCGAATAAAATCGAGAAACGAGAATGTCTTCATCCAATCGTAGTTATTAACCATGATTGCAGCATTGTTTTTTGCCGGATCGAAATCCAGAAATTGTTCCAGTTGCGTCTGAATTGCTTCTTGATTGTGTCGCAGTGTTTTTTCATCGAGCAAATTGCGCTCGGCAGATTTTCCGGATGGGTCGCCGATCATACCGGTGGCTCCGCCCACTAAGGCAACCGGCTTATGCCCACAGCGCTGAAAATGAGCAAGCAGCATAATCGCGACCAGGTTACCAATGTGCAGTGAGTCTGCGGTGGGGTCGAATCCCACGTAAGCCTGACGCATAGTTTCTTGCAGGTGCTCTTCAGCGCCAGGCATAACATCGTGAACCAAACCACGCCAGCGTAGCTCTTCAATGTAATTCATCATAAAATTAGGTCGAACAGTGTTTTATCAATAGCCAATAGTTTACCCTCAACACGCCCAAATGAGTGACTCCGTCAGAACGCCCGTCGCAGCTTGGGCCAGACGCGAAAATTTGCGGTATAGTCTTTGGCTCCAAATAACGTGAACCGGATTATCAATCCGGACGATTCGGTATGCAACCAACCGTTAATGAAAAGGGCTCGCCTCCTACTGCGTCAACCAGCGACATCATGCTGGTTCAGGAAACAATGCAAGATTTAGGCATCTACAAAGGTGCAGTTGATGGCATACCAGGCAATCTTACAATGCGGGCTGTAAGAACCTACAAACGGGCAAACAAAATGCCGCAGAACAACTCATTAACCGAAGAATTTATCGAGCATTTGCGCAACATGCTCTGATTAATGCCGAGTTATACACTCCCGGGAGGCGCAGAGCCTAAGCGTTTCAATCACGCACCTGATTTGTAAATTAGCGCATTCAATGTGCCCAAAGCCGGCTTGCTACCAATCTGCCTGACTTCGTCCGCTAACGCGATGGCACCGAACTCACTGAGCACGGGCGCTGCGAAGCACATAAATTTCGCTTCAATGTCTTCTGCGCTAAATGGCATTTCCGGATCGCCAGGGGCTTCAACCGGGCCGGACTGCAAACTACGGCCGTCTTTCAATTCAATATTGACGTGGGAAATGCGGTTCGCCGGAAATCGCGCATTGTAGTCTTCAACTTCCTCTATGGTGATCAGCCGACTAATACGCAGCACATCTTCGTTTTGTAGCCCATCGCCATCAATGTGATTGATCTCTACCGCACTGTTGACCACTGCCACAGCGGTTGGAAACGGCAAACTGTATTGCGCCTGTTCTGTGGTTTGCGGTTCTTGTACAGCCAGACGTTTCGATTCGTGAAAAGTACCAATTTCAACGCTCACTACGTCTTCGTGGCTAAACTCGTGCTGACGATGAAGTAACAGAACCGCAGCAATGGCAGGCTGGGCCCATCTGCAAACCGGGTAGGCTTTGGTGTATTGCTCAAGCATGGTCCAACGCGTGCCCAAGTCACTCCATAGCGACTGTAAATCGTCGGCTTCAACCGTTAGCGCAGGCGCACCAGTAAAACCGTCACGGGCCAATAAGCTGCCCGAAACACCAGCCATTGCGCCCCATCCAGAACCATCCTTGAGCATCGTTGGATGATCGATGCATCGCATCATCTGGCTGCGAGGACCATGATACTCAGCAATGCCTAATGCGTGACGAGTTTGTTCGGCCGATAATGTCATGGTGCGCGAACCAATCGCCGCTGCTGCCAATGCGATCCATGCGCCCGACGTATGATAATCCGACACGCTCTGATGCAAAGCAATACCAGCGCGTGTCCCTATTTCATAGCCCATTACCAGCGCACTCATAAAATCGCTCTCAGTGAATTCCAATTGCATTTCACTGAACGCCAGCACGGCTGGCAACACGCCACAACCCACATGCCCTTTCGTGAGCTTATGACCATCGTGCGCATCAACTGAATCAATCAGCATTCCACCAGCTAAAGCGGCCCCCGGCGTGCTGCACCGTCGTCCGTCGAATAGTAGGCGACAACCATCAAATCCCGGCCGGTTAGCCGGGGCAAAATGCTCTACAGCATGCGCCCTGATCAGTTTCGATAGCTCCGTCCTGGTTCCGCTTGCAGCGACGCCTAATAAATCCAACAAGGCAAGTCGAGCAGTGGCTTGCACAGTAGGCGGAACATCGCTCCACTGAAGCTCGTGTATGAAGTCAGTAGTGAATGACATACGGGTTACTCAGCATGGTTTCATATTAAAATCGTGTTAAACAGGCCTCATTAGGAACAGTCATTAGAGCAGCTTGTGCGCTATTCGACCTTTACAACGCAGTACCCATATGGTCTGTGGCGTGACACCGCTTAACATCCTGCAAGCGCGCCAGCAGCACTGAGGCACTACAGGGCTTGTGTAGCACGGGCCAACCTAATTTATCGATTTCGACCAGCCGATCCTGCGCAATGTCGCCGGTGATAATGATCGCAGGTATGTCTTGCTGACAGTGCTTTTGTATCGCTTCCAACGCGTGCGCCCCGGTCTCATTATCTTGCAGCCGGTAGTCGGTGATGATTGCTTGCGGGCATATGCCAAATTCTTTTATCTGTTGAACTGCTTCCGCACCGTGGCTGGCAACCATCACGGTACATCCCCACACACTAAGCAAGCCCTCCATAGAGTCCCGGATTTCTTCTTCGTCATCGATAATCAGAACAAACATGCCATGCAGTGACGGGTTGACATTCACACAGTCTTCTTCCAACAACTCAATGCCAGAAGCCTTGCCGTAGTCCATACCAACGCTGAATGTTGAACCACTACCCTCAAGTGATTCAACCTTTAGCGTCATATCTGATAACTGGCAAATGCGCTGCACAATCGATAATCCTAAGCCCAGCCCTTTTATTCTGTCTCTTCCCGGGTTATTAAGTTGAACAAATTCCTCAAATATGCGATCGACGTTGTCGTCCGGTATTCCTATGCCCGTATCGGAGACTGATAAAACAACATGCTCAGCCTTTCGAGATGATGACAGGGTTACGCTACCGCTGTTGGTGTACCGGACGGCATTTTCCACCAGATTACGAACAATGCGGCTTAGCAACATAGGGTCGGTATGCACAATGTCGTTTGTAACATCAACCTTAAACTGGAGGTTTTTCTCAGCACACCATTCGACGAACTCTAACGATAATTCATCGATATAAGGCTTCAGGTAAAAATGTTGTTTTCGCAACTTGATGGTCCCGGCATCGAGTGAGGATATATCGAGCAATGCGTTGAACAAGCCTTCCAGGGAGCGAACCGACTTATCGATCTGAGATACAATTTTCTTCTGCGATTCCGTTTCGGTGTGTGTCGCCAGCGTGGTTGTGAACATGCTTATTGATTGCAACGGTTGCCTTAAATCATGGCTGGCAGCTGCAAAAAAACGCGATTTCGCTCTGTTGGCTTGCTCCGCGTGTGTCAATGCTGTTTCGGTTTTACGATTTTGAACTTGCAGACTTTCTATAAGGTCATTGTTTTCAAGGCGCAACAAGTTGGTCCGTTGCAATAATGCGCGCAGCCGGCCTGTGGTTATAAAGCTTACCGACATATACACCACTATCAATAATGCTATCCATAAATACTGCGCTTCACCAAGAGACCAGAACTTATAGACAGTCGGTACCAAAATAGGCAAGACAAACAACAAGTAAATGCGCAGCATGCTAGACATGGTTAGCGATGCATTAGCCACTAGCCCCGTGTATACCATTAAAAGAATAAGGCCAGGCGTGGGATCCTCCTGGCTTATATAGGCCAGACCAAGAGAACCCCACGCACACCCGGACATAAAGGAAAGCAAGCCGAGGATGCAGATAGTGGAATCGACATTATGAGTAGTGAGTCCAGATTTACGGCAGCGTTGGACATGGAACAAACGGATAAGCGATAGGGTTAAGATCGCTACATACCAGGGAATAAGCAGCGCCTCATGCGGCCTTTGCATTAGCATCAGGAACACGATCGTCGATGCTACCAGCGCCGCTACCGCATTGGTTCTGATATTAGCCAGAAGCAGTTGCGTCTTCGCTATTTTCAACCGCTCTGCAAGCAACGCATCGGCCACTTAAAAAATTTGCACAACAGACGCTATTTCAAAAAAACGGACATCGCCATTGTAATCGATGTAGCGTCCCCCATCCAAGTCGATTACTTCGATGGGTAGACCACTGCACGCCCAGTGAGGCACAGTTGTCATTGATGCTGCATTGACAGACAGACTAATTGGTCCGGAAAGACCGGTAGCCACGAAGATGCAGTTGCCCACATTGTCGAGAACAATAGGCGTTGAACTCGCTAGCTCCTCATAAGACCAAGCGCCCTCAAAGCAATTAGTAGTGCACGATATTCTAATTAGTGAGCTTGCCACACTGACGTTGCGTTGCTTGGCAAACATCGCGAAGTCTACCGAACCTCGGTCAAAGTTTATTGCAATGCTTCTACCTGAAATCGTCGTATCGGCCGGAAGATCAATGTTGGACACGATGCTGGCCGATGCCCAATTCGCAGCCTGGGAGCATTGATCTACACAAGTGATAATGTTGACGTCAACGACACCATCTGTGTTGGAGAGCACGCCAACGTAGGGCGCAGTATCGGCGATAATGTCGGCTGCATAAGCATTGGAATTGAACCCTTCACGGTTTAGCGCTTGTATCGTTACTGGAGTACTCCAGCGGCCTGCCGCAGAATCGCAGTTAGCATTGCATTCAGTATATTGAAGCTCACTCCGTTGACTAGCAATAACGTGGTATTCATATATTAGGCGAACCCCACCGGCACTGGAGGTTCTAACGGTAACGGGTTTCTTGCTGGCAAGATTCAATTCGGTAATTTGCTGTGCTTGCCAGTTTTGAGATTGTGTACAATTTTGGTTACAGCCGATGACGTACACAAAGTCATCTCCGAACAAACCCGGCGTTGATTCTATAAACGCTAAGGTGGGATTACCTTCGGCGGTTAAATCAAACCAGTGAACGTTTTCCAGGTCTTCTTCAAGATGTCCATCGGAATGCACGTGGACTGCTCCACCTGACCAGCTATTTGAATCCAGACAGTTTGTTTGGCATTGGTAGTAATGGCTTTGCTGCGACGCAAAAACAACGCCACCGTCCTGATTGACCACAACAGCCATATGCAAATTGCCACTCTGATCGATTTGAAGTTTTGGTACCGCGTAGCCGAGTATGGTGTCTATCGTTGTACTTAGGACAATAACTTCGTTCCATTGGCTGGAGTTATCGCATTCTTGCAAGCATGTGGCGTACATCACATGCCCATCGATATTGGCATAAACGGCATGTTGGGCACCGTTTGAATCAACCTGGAGGCTGGGTGAAACTGTGTTGGTTTGGCCGCCTGGGGCGGGTAGCGCTTTAATCCCTGAGGCGTTGACCTCATTACCTGTCATAGGCGGGTTTTGATTCGGGTTTTGATTCGGGTTTTGATTCGGGTTTTGATTTGGGTTTTGATTTGGATTTTGATTCAGATTTTGATTCGGATTGGGGTCTGGATCGGGCATCGATGTGTTCGAACCGGATGTAGATGAACCGCCGGAGCACCCCGACAAGGCTAACAGTAAGCAGACCAGCACATAGACGAAAACTAAACGCATAGAAACTGTGGTTCCATAATCCTCTTCAACCTAATTTACACTATTTGGGAATGTTAAGTACACTAATAGCGTTAAAACGGGATACTGCTGCGGGTCTTGGCCAAATCGAATCTGAACAAGTTCAGCAACCGTACTATTTGATAGGTGCCGCAGAAGCAGTACAGCATATTTAACGCACTTTATAGCGGCACCTTCCGCGATGAAAACAGACCTCAAGAGACAGCACCAACCAGCATGCGACCGAGCCACTTACAAATTATTCTAAATCGCGAGTTTTCCAGCGCACTTGAAGGGCATCACACACCAGTAATGATCTGGGGGCCGCCAGGTGTTGGGAAATCCGAGCTTATTGCTCAGGTTGCCAAACAGCACTCGGTGCCACTGATCGATATCAGATTATCGCAACTCGAACCAAGTGATCTGCGAGGCATTCCGTTTCGAAGCGACAATCAGGTTGATTGGGCCGTGCCGAATATGCTACCCAATGAGCAGCGCCACGGCAGTGCTGGAATATTATTTCTGGATGAAATCACCTCTGCTACGCCAGCCGTATCGGCAGCGGCTTATCAACTTATTCTCGACAGGTGTCTAGGCGAGTATCGAGTGCCGGAAGCCTGGGTGATATTTGCAGCTGGCAATCGACAAGGCGATAGAGGTGTCACTTATTCCATGCCCGCACCTTTGGCGAATCGATTCACCCACTACAGCTTCGACGTTAACTTAGATGATTGGGTTTTATGGGCACATCAAAAAGCCATCGACGAGCGTATCATCGCGTTCCTGCGCTTCAGACCGGAATTGCTTTTCGACTTCGACCCTGCGCTCGACCCGGTTGCTTTCCCTACCCCTCGCACTTGGGAATTTGCCCACCACGCTCTCAACAAATTCGATACTGATACCCTGATTTTGGCGAATGCGCTACAAGCATGCGTAGGCGAAGCCGCCGGTATCGAAGTGAATGCGTTTATAGAACATCTGGATAACCTACCCGACACTGAAGACATTGCGCAAGGTAAAGAGGTGGCTGTACCGAAATCAATCGACTTGCAATACGCACTGGCATCATCACTAGTGGGTTATGCGGTGCGAGCAACCAAAGATGATGATGCCAATACACGCCTTGGCCATATACTCGACTTTGCGGCTAAATTTCCCGAGCGAGAGATGGGCGTAATGATGGTTTCTGATATGCATCGCGCCATCGGACAAAAGCTCTTCGATTTACCGCAGTTCAAACCTTGGGCGAATCACGTTTACGATATTCTGCTTTTCGATGACAATGAGCCCTTATAGCACTGTGGTTCAACACGACACCGAATACTTGAATTAAATGGACGAGGTTCTTAGAAAAATAACCGCTGCCAGAACTCGGCTTATTCTAGACAAGCCTTTTCTGGGTGCGCTCGTGTTGCGCTTGCCACTGCAGGAAACACGAGCGCCATGGTGCCCAACCACTGCAACGGACGCTAAAACGCTGTACTACAACCCTGACTTTATTGAATCACTCAATATCAGCGAAGTGCAATTTGTGTTATCACACGATGCGCTGCATTGTGGTCTCTCTCATTTTTCCCGAAGAGAATATCGAGACCAACACCGTTGGGATGTAGCGTGCGATCACGCGGTTAATCAGCTATTGCTCGAAGATCAGCTTGAAGCACCGCAGGGTTCCTTATTAAATAATGAATATGCCGGCATGTCGGCTGAAGAAATTTATCCGTTTATACCAGCGGATACCGAAGAGCAACCCTTAGATCAACACCTTTACGATGCGCATGAGAGCACGCAAAACGATGAGCATCAGAATGAGCAAAGGGAAAGTGAATCAGACGCTGATCAAAAAACAAAAAACTCACAACAGCAACAATCAGAGTCAGAGTCAGAGTCAGAATCAGAGTCTGGGTCGGACACCTCCCCGAGTGAATCAGAACAAGCCGAACACAATGCTCAATACGAGCAACAAGAAACTTCGAATCAACACTCACCACCGGCATCACCTAACGCTGTGCAACAGGATACCAAGAGCATGGAAGATCATTCCATACGGAAATCGCCATCACCGTTAACGCAAAGTGAGCGAGATCAGCTACACACTCAGTGGCAGCAACGTTTGGCAGGAGCTGCACAACAAGCGACAGCGGCCGGAAAAATGAGTGGCAGCGTTGCAAGGCTGGTTGAGCGCCTACTACGTTCAACCGTGCCATGGCGTACCGTGTTAGCGAGATTCATGAGTGGCTCATCCAAAGTTGACTACAACCTATCGAGACCGACAAATCGCCGAGAAGGAGAAGCAATCAGACCTAGCTTGCATGCTCGGCAAATCGATATAGTCATTGCCATTGACACAAGCGGTTCAATCGAAGGCACGGAGCTCAACGATTTCGTTTCTGAAGTTAATGCTATCAAGGGCTTGGTTAACGCCAGAATAACCCTACTCGCCTGTGATGCAGAGCTTGATGAAAACGGGCCCTGGCGCTTCGAACCTTGGGACCAGTTGAAAATGCCCAGCACCTTAATAGGGTCTGGCGGCACCGACTTCAGACCCGTGTTCAACTGGATTAATCTGCAAAGTCAACAGCCGGACCTTATCGTCTATTTTACCGATGCCAAGGGTCGCTTTCCCACGCAACCAGCCACTTCAGAAACCCTGTGGTTAGTGAAAGGTTCCGCCCCTGTGCCGTGGGGGCAACGGATACAATTGAATTAATATGAGACAGAAAACATGATCAAGGCGTTCTCACAAAAGCTGATGCCACCCTTCTCAGGCCAAGTTCAAATAGTTGAATCTGACACATACAGAGCACTTACATTAGATAGTCAGATGTGGGAAATCCAGTACGTGAAACGAAGTCATATTCGTGTTGGAACCATGACTGCCAGTGCAATTAAATCCCGCAACTATCCAGCATCTCAGCTTGACAAAGATGCCGCTGACCCTTCCTTGCTCGAATTACTCGATTACATGGCCGACGTTGAACTACCGCTACCCAGTATTGATCACTATGAATACTGGTTGCTTGATAGCATTAGCAACGAACCATTGGCGTTGGTTTACTCGTGCTCTGAGCAAGAGCAAATGTCGAAGTTTCCAAGCCGCGCTAACTGGACAGCGTTACCCGATGCCGTTATGCCGGTTGAGAAAACGGCCGAGGAAATTGAATCGCAGTCGCCGCCGGTTAACTACCGACTGGAATGCGCTGTATCGGAGCGAGCAGGAGTTAATGCGAAAGCCGCATGGTTCGATAGAAGAGAAGATTCAGATCAAGCTTTTCCCCCTTTCCTCATCAAGGAAGACTGGGCGGATAAATCGATGGCAGATTTGTGTCAGCGATATATTGATAGACAATCACCCCGGCTGCTCATGCTGAACGGCTTATCAAACATACAACGGGAAAAACTGGAGAAGGCGTGCCAATCGTATGCGATTGAAGTTGCTCGATTTTGCGGTTTGTATCCTGATATCGTCAATGATGAAACTATACGTGCCCTGAGAGTAGAGGCAAGGCTGCGCCAAGCATCAACCGACGGACATTCGGCCGGAGTGCAAAACAGACGTGACGGTGTGTTGTACATGTAATGAATATGTAGTGACTGTGTAATGCATCGGTAAAGCGATTCAAACACTACTACGGCACAGTCGTCCGCAAGTATCTTCTTTGCACTGAGCGCTCAAACTCCTGTGGAACAAGATGGTGCAGAATAAACAATGTATAAGTTAATGTATATCCGCATCTAGGTAGATCTCCTAATACAGAATTCGAATCAAGCCTGATTCTGTTTGCTATGCACAACAAGTATTTATAACAACTACTGTCTTTCAAAGAATTTACAGTCTCCTGCTAAGTAAAATCTGAATAACACTACATATTTCGCAAACAAAATATAAACAGAGTTATACTTGCGCGGAAAATGTGAAAGCTTAGAAAAAATGTTCACCGTCTTTGGTGTAGAAGTGGAAGTTTATACTGCTTGCGTATTGTTCGTAGCTTACTTGGTTAGAGGTATATCCGGCTTTGGTTCTGGTCTTATTGCAATTCCATTACTTGCGCTAGTACACCCAATCACTCTGGTTGTTCCTTTAATCGTGACGCTCGACTTTCTTGGCTCACTGTCGCAAAGCATCCGGAACCGGGAATTAATTAAATGGGCTGAAATTTTACCGCTATTACCATTCACGATCATTGGATGCATTGTCGCTTTGTATTTGTTTAAAACTGCCGACATTGATCTTCTGACGAATTCAATGGCCATTTTCATAATCGTTTTTTCGGTATATCAGCTTTTACCGCTTCCCAGCTTAAAAGGTTCCAGAATTTGGGCATGCCCGGCTGGACTTGTGGGCGGCTTGATAGGAACACTTTTCGGCACGGGTGGTCCTTTTTATATGATCTACCTAAGCGTCAGAGGTATAGACAAGTCTGAATTAAGAGCAAGTTTTGCAGCCTACTTCGGTATAGATGGAGGCATTCGCATACTCGGTTTTTTGAGTATAGGTTTAATCGGTGTTTTTGAATTAAAGACATTACTGTTTTGGCTACCGCCAGCCGCGCTTGGCCTTTTTATTGGTGGAAAGATTCACACCGATATTCCACCGAAAACTTTCAAGTACTTTATAAGTCTCTTATTGGTTTTTAGCGGATATCGATTATTAACAAGGTAAAAACTATGAATTTATCAGATAGCATTGCAAACCCTAGCCCAAAATTGGAATTATTACAAAACCTAATTGCGTCCGACAATTTGGGTTCCTGGCGAACAGGCAACATCACTTCCGACCAGCTTCTACTCGGTCTTCCAGGTGCGTGTGTAGACGAGCTAGACAATGCTGTCGCAAAAACTGGTGAAAACGAACTTCCAGATATAAGTGATAAAACAAATTTCAAACATTGCCATAGTTTAGTGCAAGAGCTGGTGAGCCGGCTGGAGTCACCTGCTTTGGGTGCGGTTATTGTCGATGGCCTGCCCGCAGAACGATACAGCGAACTTGACAATAGAAAGCTATGCGGCGCGTTCTCTTCATTGGTTGGAAAGCTGATGGAGCAAAACAAACAGGGCGTAACGCTCTATGACGTTAAAAATAAAAACCCAGCGGATCCGAGTAAAGTTAGAAAATCGATAACGAATCTTGCGCAACCATTCCACACAGACGGAGGTTGGCATAGAAAACCTGCGAAATACGTTGGTCTTTACTGCATTCGCAATGCTCAAAATGGTGGAGGTAGTAAAATCACAAGCATACTGACCGCATTCGAAACCATGCTGAAGGAGCACCCGGAGCATGTGCATACACTGCTTGAAAACCATCCATGGGATATGCAAGGCGAGCACGCTGAACATGAAACTGGCGTTCTATTGAACCCTGTATTCGAAGCCCATGAAGGACAGTTCATGTCGCGCTATTATGATAGCTACATCCGAGGCGGGTATAAATTAAGTGACAAACCGGTTCCTAAAGAGTTAGATGCAGCGCTGCTTTGTCTGGCTGATGTAATCAACGGACAACCCAACATTAAATTTGAAATGAGCTCTGGCCAATTTCAATACCTCAATAACTGGACAGTGCTTCACGCTCGCGAGGCATTTGACGATACTGAAACAACACCGGAAACACAAACACGTCATGTCATTCGCGTATGGAACCATTAAGAATCTTTTTGAGCATGCACAAACGCAAGGAACTCATAAACGTCCCTACGTTTATATTATGAACACACCAAATTAGGGAAATATGGACCGTTGGGATAACAAAAAATACGACTCACCGGATAAAGCAACTTAAGCTGCTTTATCCATGTAGTCGTATTGAAGTAGATCTTCAATGGGATGTGGTTTACTGTAATAATACCCTTGCGCAAACTCCACGTTCAGACCGCGCAAAACTTCAACGACCTCTTTAGTTTCCACAAACTCCGCTACCATTTCGATACCCAATATGTTGGCAACGGCTTGCATACACTTGACCATCTCTCTATCAACGTCGTTAGTATCGATGTTTTTGATAAACTGCCCGTCTATTTTAATATAATCAACTGGAATTGATTTTAAATAGCCAAACGAACTTACACCGCTTCCAAAATCATCCAACGCTACCTTACAGCCCAATTCGTGTAAGAAATCGACTAACTTTACTGCAGATTGCATATTCGTGATGGCAGCGGTTTCCGTTATTTCAAAGACCAGACACGCTGGGTCGATTTTTGCCCGATTAATTTCATCCTCAATAAACTGTGGAAGATCAGGGTCGGTACTGGATTGACCAGAAATATTTATTGATAGTTTCAACGGCTGCGAATATGGATTGTTGTTCAAATCGGACAAAAAGCTAATTGCTCGCTGAATAACCCAACGATCAATTTCTTTCATCAAATTGTATCGCTCGGCCGCCACAATCAGTTGCGCCGGTGTAATTAAATCCCCCGACTCTGTCTGAAGTCTTAGCAGCACCTCATAATGTTCATAATTAATCTCATTGCGTCCATCACTGCTCATTCGAACGATAGGTTGCGCGAATAGTCTAAAACTATCGCGCCTAAGAGCCATTTGAAGCTTGGGCAACCACATCATTTCCGACATCCTGTCGGTCGTTTCATCATTCTGGTGATCGTAAATGTGTAACTCATTACGGCCATGATCCTTGGCAGCATAACAAGCTAGATCTGCCGCAGCCATAATATCTTCAATATTGTCAAATTGCCCTGAGACATGGACTACGCCAATACTTGCCCTAACGGCGAATACATCGTCGTCGTGCTGGAAGTACAATGATTGAAAATAGCCGAACACTCTTTCTGCAATACCAATCGCATCATCGTAACTACAGTCGACGATCAACAGTCCGAACTCATCTCCACCCAAACGCGCGAGAATATCGTTCTTTCTAATTTTGGCTTCCAATCCGCGGGATACTCTCACGAGCAGTTTATCCCCTGCGCTGTGCCCACATGTATCGTTTATCGTTTTAAACTGATCTAAATCTATATAACAAACCGCATGAGATTTCCCCTCATTTTTTGATGAGTCAAATAAACTCTCTAGTTCTTGCTCGAACCTGTATCGATTCGATATGCCCGTTAATGAGTCGTGGGTCGCCTGAAATTCGAGCTCTCTCGTTAGTTGTCGCTCGGCAGTGACATCTCGAAGCACAAGAACACTGCCCGAGGCACCGTCACTATCGTCCTTGCCTAATGGTGAAACCGAGCTGGACAGATACACCGGATTATCGCCACTTTCTAACAATTGTAGCTCTGGCAACACAGCTCCAGACGAGTTTTCCATTGCATTCGTTAACTCAGACTGCCAAAGTCCAAATGTTCCACGACTATCTGCTGCCGCGATTTCCACGCATTTTGCAATAGACAACCCCATAACATTCTCGCCGCTTCGCGCTAGCAAGCCCTCGGCAGATGGGTTTACATAGGTTATCGAGCCATCCACATTGGCGGTTATAACTGCGTCACCAATCGCTCTCAACGTAGTTAATGCAGTTTCTCTATCACGTCTGTGTGCTGCATCTTTTTTCCTGACCTGATAAAAGATACAAAAACCGATTAAGAGAATAACGCTTGAAAGCAACGCCAGAAGCCCAGCGTTAACCAGGGTCTGTTTTTCTACGCCTCCGTGTGAAGTTACCAGTAAGCGTAATCGTTGATTTCCGGGAAAGGGAGCCCAGGTTTGCGCAAAGCCTTCGAATATATTAGACAGTCGTCGATTAACCTGCTTTTTGCCGCGTATAAAACTAACTGGCTTAAATGTACTAAAATTATTATCGGACGAGTTAATTGAAATAGTGAGATCATAGCCCGGTTTTAAGACCTCATTGGTTCGGATGTAATCTGTCAAATTCACACCAACAATCACACCTCCATTACTGGGCGCTGACACCCTTGAATTTGCAAGTGGCGCATAGCGTCCAAAATAGGTAGGTGCAAAAAACAATAGGTCATCTACGATCGCAAAATTCCAATTTTCCGGACGTTCAATAATTTCTATCGTGTTGGCGGCTTCACTTCTGCTAATCAAAGCATCTATTTCGCTATTGGAGGATATATCCAGCCCAAGCATAGCGCCAGTGATAGGGTTGAAAGGCTGCTTCCAGATGATGGGATAGTAAACAGATTTTTCTTTAGCAGGCCCTCTTACTCCTTCGCTGTTTAGTTCAGTGATTTTATAATTATACAACCCGGATTCAGCCATGTTCTGAATGAAGGGTTCAATCTCGTTTTTCGTCACACGCTCATAGCGAGCCATGGTGTTTATGAGTCTGGAGTCTTCAATCGAATTTAGCGCGAATGAATCTAACTGGTCACTGTATGGGTCATCTAAAATTTGCTGAACCGACGAGGCCGAATTCATTATTCCAGCCACGTGCCCTAGTTCGCCGGAAAGCTTTGTGCTCAGCCGTTCAGCAAACTCAATATCCAGTTTTCTTTGATAACTAGCCGCCCCATTCATGTAGGTGGTAACAACCACACTAACTATCACCACGGAGAATATCGCGTAAGAAGATATCTCAAGCCTTGAGAAAAGATTAGTGAGTGATTTCATTGGGGTGGCGGTGAATTAACTTTATAGGTTAACCACTATTCGTTCAGTCAACGGCTGCCAATCGCTTAGCGCGACGAGAGAAATTCACAGGTATCGAAATATTTGCACTTTCTACTAATTCATTATTCATCCATAGCTCCCATTTTCTATTTGTGGCTATGGGAATGTTAGACACTGCTGCTCCAGACAGTATCGCTAAGCCAGCCTCTGCCACCCACTGTCCATGCTCTTGAGGTAATTTAGTGAATCCAAGACCTGTAACATCCATCATCCATCCATGATTAGTTACACTCAATTTAGCGGTGTGCTCTAAAGCATACTCTTGAGCTCGTTTCTCATCCCAGTCTACAATGCCAGAGTTACTTCCCATGACAATGAAGTCTGCACTCTGCGCATCAGAGAACGCTAAAGCCCATTCATTAAAATCGGATACAAGCACTTTCTCCATCTCAATACCAAGCTTGTCGGCACCGGATCTTATTCTTTGGTAGTTCTTACCTTCCGTTAGCGTGTTTGCCCCAAGGTAAATTGCTCTTTTGCCACCAGAGAGTGATATAGCTTTCGAAAGCATCGGCTCTATAGGAGCAACTTCTACAATACCGGTGACATTGTTAAACGGAAAACCATATTCTTCCACTGTCCAATTTATGCCACTAAAAACAAACGGCACATCGACTTTGTCGTGATAAGGAACGATAAGGTATTTAGCAGCATTATCATCAGAGGTAATGACAATATCGGGTTTCCATGTTTTGATTGTATCGAAAGCTAATTCTGCCACTCTCTGCTTGTGCTCAGTTGATTTCCTTCGCTTCGTATCCATATCCAACTGCATAATCTCACATCGCCCAGCTAGTACCGATCTCATACCTTCTTCTACACCGTCCGACCAATCGTAACCTTTATGGTAGGAAGACACATACAAACACTTTGGCAGGGAGCCGGTAGTTGATTGATCATCTGAGGCCAACAGTTCCATTGATGGCACGAGTGTGACACTAAAAATTGAAGCGGCCGCTAGCAGCCCTCTCATCAATCGTGTGAGAAAACGATTTCCAAACATGTCAAAAATCCTGTTGTAGTCATCGTGAATCCTTTCCCGTTCGACAAATTAAATGAAATTTAGGCATATTTCTCATTGCCTACCTACAGATATCGACCGGCTTGGAAGTTCTTTAACATGTACCACAGCTTTATTCAGTACCATTACGGCGCAGGCGAATTCACGAAAGCTTGAATTATCGTAATGAGATATAGTCCACACAACGCCTGCTAGAAAAAGCCCTGAGCCGCAGAGAGAATTCGTTTGTTCGAGCATCGCTGGTTTTCCTGGTAGACCAAATTATTGATCCACCAAGTTTTACGCATCAGATAACGTATACAATAATTAAAAGAAAATAATTAGTCATTATGAGCGCAGCGCTTGGCAGTTTAATCGTTTTCGCAGCTAGTCAGATTGGTACACCGGGGCCTGCGAACATGGCGATGTTAACGACGGGTGCGGCCCATGGGTTTCGTGCGGCCTTGCCTTTTATGATGGGTGTACTTTTGGGTAAGCAGCTCATCATTTGGCCGATTGGTTTTGGCCTGATGCAGCTAGCGCTGATCATGCCGTTGTTTTTCTCAACACTTAAATACGTGTCAGCCGCATACATAATCTGGCTGGCCTGGCGAGTTGCCAACCTGCGACTCAAGCCTGGTTCAACAGACTCGGTACCAGGCTTTCTGGCAGGCTTGGTGGTTCATCCGCTTAATCCGAAAGCTTGGGCGTTAATTACTGCAAGCTTTACCAACTTCGTCCACCCAGAAACATCCGCCCTTCAGGCCACGGCAACCGTTGCGGTGGTTTTATTTCTGATTCAAGCAGTTTTTCATCCCTTATGGACCTACGGTGGAGAGTACATAGCCTCCGTTGTGGCCGGCAAACCTGCAGAACGTTATCTTATGTGGGTTCTTGCTGGCTTAACCGTGGCATCGGTTCTATTTGTGCTTGTTGACCAGTAACGTTGTTTTTAACAGCCTAAACCTTCTGCGATGTCGGTCATGCTGTCGCCAATGATATCCCAATTGTCCTCGGCCACCAGATCGCTGCGTTGCCCTTCACCGTATTCATAAGGTCGATTGATGTAGGCAGTTTTAAAACCAAGCGATCGGGCAACACGCAAGTCGTCGTTATGTGCCGCAACCATCATGCATTGTTCAGGCTTTAAGTCGAGCATGTTCGCGCTATGCAAGTACACGGCTGGTTGAGGTTTATATCCTTGAGCGGGTTCAGAGCCAAGCACCATATCCCATGGAATACCACTGTGCTTCGCCATATTAACGATGAGTGACACATTGCCATTCGATAAACTTGCCAGTATATGATGCTTTCGCAATCGATTCATACCCGGCAATGTATCTGCCCAAGGCTGCAGACGATGCCACACGCGATTAACGTAGTCGATTTGAAACTCGTCAAGCTCATCTAATCCATAAGATTCGAGCAATTGATTCAGGTTTTCACGATGCAGCTGATCCAGCTTTACGTAATCCCTGTTACCAGTACGAATATTCTCCATAGCAGGTTGATACATGGCACGCCAGTCGAGTGCAAACTGCTGCCAATCGTGGTTGATTTGCCGAGAGTCGCCGAAACGTTGCATTTCGCGCGCAATAGAATTACGCCAATCGACCACGGTACCAAATACATCAAACAATAATGCTTTTATATCTGAACTCATTGCTCAGGCCAGAGAAAGGCACTAAATACCAAATAAATGACTTGCATGTCTAACCAGCTTCAATTAATGCTTTTAGTTTGTTGATTTGTTTCTCGTGGTCTTGCTGCATCTTTTTTTTGGACATAAACAACATCATAATCTTCATGATAAAACCGGTTCTAACGGTATCGGCAATGGCAATTAGCTTTGTTTGATTCGGTCCGATTTCCTCAAGATCGTTGACTATTTTCATGTCGAACCATGAATGTGTTAAAGATAAAGTGATATGGTTCGGTGGACTATAGGCAACAATCTCCTCTTGCATAGTGAATTCTTTTCCGTTTTGATCGTAGGTATGTTTGGAAGTATCCCCGACTTTCGGTGCGTTCACATCACCAGTTACTTGTTCATATCGAACAAAATCGTTTAACCACAATTTCAGGTTGTCAGGATTATTGGCGTAATCCCATACTTCTTGAATAGGTTTGCCGATGATGACTTCCGATGAACAGTTCATTTTTTGCTCCGCTGGACTCGTTAGAAATTAATCAGATTCCGCTTGTCTTTTCGCAGCTAACCATAAAAGGATAATGGCTAACAACGCAGGTATGGATTGAATAAATACAATTCTTGGCGATACGGTTGCTGCACCAAAAATACCGGCAACACAAACCATTAATAAAAAACAGGTGGCAACCCTTCTATGCCACAGATAGTCTTTGATGCAAAGCGACCAAACCAGACCAGCCGCAAGAAAACCATTGTACAGGCCTTGGTTGGCAGCCATCATCTTGGTCGGCTCGAACAATTCTGCCGGGAAGCTACTGAATACCACTGGCCCACGAGTGGTCCAGGCGAATATCTCAAACCAGGCAATATAGAAATGCAACAATGCAATTAAGCCAATAACGATTTTCGCCAACATCCACATTTATTTTTCTGTCTCCTGAGTAAGGCTTCATGGTCAGCCAATGGCTAGCGATTCAATTTTCGAATTTGCTCACGTCGATCTACTGCCCACTTATATTGAGGTGGCCATAAATCGAAGTTAGGGTCTGCATTAAGCGCTTGTGCTGCATGCAATGGCCAGAATGGGTTGTACATAATTTCACGCCCTAATGCGACTAGATCGGCCTGCCCCTCACTTATTATAGACTCAGCTTGTTCAGGGTCGATAATTACCCCAACCGCCATGCTTTTCAAGTCGGTTGTGCGCTTTATCTTCTCGGCGTAAGGTACTTGAAAACCGGGTGTACGGGCCGAGCTTCCCTGCAACGGTTTACCATCGTCCGCTACCCGAAAGCGCGGTGCACCACTAATACCGCCCGAAGAACAATCGACTACATCGATACCTAGTGCAGCCAGCTCGTTTGACAATGCCACGGAATCGTCCAGACTCCAACCGGCTTCAACGCCATCGACAGCCGAGATTCTGAAAAATAACGGCATATCGTTTCCTACAGCCTCACGAACGCTTTTGCACACGTCCAACGCAAAGCGCATTCTGCCAGCTAAATCGCCGCCGTATTCATCGGTGCGCTTATTGGCAATGGGGGATAGAAAGCTATGCATTAAATAACCATGCGCGCCATGCAGCTCAATGACCTGAAAACCAGATTCAATCGCGCGGCGAGACGCTGCGACAAAGTCCTGAACTATTGCATGAATGTCATCAGTACTTAGCGCATCAGGATCCGGGAAACCCGGTCCGACCGGAATGGCACTCGGTGCAACCGTAGACCATGCAGAAGGGTCGTCCACTGGTAATGGCTTGGCGCCGAAAAAAGGAGGAGCTGTTGAGCCTTTTCGACCTGCATGCGCAAGCTGTATACCTGCAACCACACCCATACTACGGATAAAATCCACGATGGGCTTAAACGCTCTCACCTGCGCATCGTTCCATAAGCCAAGACACTGAGGCGTGATTCGCCCCTCCGGATTAACCGCCGTCGCCTCGGTAAAGACTAAACCTGCTTTGCCACGCGCAAACGTGCTTAGGTGTGCAAAGTGAAAGGGTTGCGCCAAACCATCAATGCCAGAGTACATGCACAATGGCGATACCACGATACGGTTGGGCAAGGTTATGCCGCGTATGGTTAGCGGCGAGAAGAGTTTGGACATGGCTGTGCTTTTATGCGGTGTGCTTAGTCTTGAGTGTAACCCAACTCTAAACTAATGCATGAAACGATCGCACGAAACAAATGCACGCCTAAAAATAAGCCTTGCCAGGACATTCCAATAGCGAAGCATGTTGGGAGACTCTTCGGCCCTTTGCGCACCGTTACAAAAATACGCAACTACCGCAACACTCTTTACTGCACTCTTTACTGCACTCTTTACTGCACTCTTTACTGCACTCTTTACTGCACTCTTTACTGCACTTTATACTGCACTTTTACTTCACTTTTACATCACTGGGCGGTTGAAGAACGCTTATAGATGCGAACCGGTATTAAACGACCAACAATTCATGTGTACATATTCTGAATGAATTTGCTAAAAACTATCGGCATGCTTAACACGGTTCGCGTTCATTTTATCGAGTTTAACCTATCGATTTAACCTTATCTATTTAGAAAACCGTCAGATGATGCCTGCAAAATCAAAGCAGAACCCCCGACCTGTACAACCCTTGTAATGAACCGCTCTCCCGAAAAAAGAGGAAACTCCACATTATCAGCCGATAACAAGTCCGCTGAAATTTGATGTGAACCATCATCGATCAGATCACATTCAATCGAAAGCTGCTGCAGCAAATTGCCGTCTGGTATTGCTGACATAATTATACTGATGCTCGAACCGGGCTCACCAGAGTTGGTCCAGGTAATCTCAGAACCTGACTGCGTGAACTCTAAAGGAGCGGCATAGGGAAAAGAAACATCTGAAAACGCTGGAAATCCACCAGCAGCGCCCGGAATATCCAGCACCAGATTTTCCGGTATCGGGCCAGCAATCGGTTCACCGTCGTCAGTCTGATATATCTGGAATCCGAAAACTGATTGCTCCTTCAAGCTGGCATAAGTTCCTGCTGGCGATGTAACGGTAATCACCTCACCCGCACTCACAGTCTCTGGTACAAACGGTAGATTATCGATATCAACATCGCCAAAGTCGTCAGGGTCAAAACCCGGTATCGATGTGTCGGCTAAGCTACAGCTATCAGTTGGTACAGAGATATATTCTTGCTCTAGGGCCGATATAGGAAAAGGTGTTGCACTTGAGAAAAAAGACGCAGACCAGTCAGCTTCGTCTGACAAACCACTATAGGTCGCTGATATGTTTCCGAACGCGGTGTTATCACCCGATGCAGATGAGCCGGCTGTGGATGACGACGTGGTTGAACCTTGATCGGAGGCACCATCATCAGTTGAGCCGGTTCCTGTTGTGCCGCCGGTATTTTCACCCTCACCAGAGCCACTTGTATCGGTATTCGACTCACCAGCGTCTCCTTCTGTGCTTGAGCCGGTAGTTCCGTTGGTCGTATCAGAATCACTGTCAGAGCCACTACTGGAGCAGGCACTGGCGAGCAAGACAACGATGGATAAGCTAACGGCACTTGTTATTTTTTTCACTCGAGTTTCCTAGCATTGCAAAGTGTACGAATGCTACCAACTCCAAATTCCAGGTCAATACACCATTGGTGCTAATACGCTTGTGCAGTGCAGATTCAAATGCAATGTTAATGCAAGCACGACCAATCACGTTCAATTGCTTTGTGATAACACAGTAAAGTCGCTTAAGCGAATGCTTCAGATGGCATAAACGGGCTCACTGCTGAATAAACCGAGTTAGCTGGTCTGACTCAACCAGCCAACTCGTCGTTCAGGAGCCTGATTCAAGGCGTTAAAAACACTGAAAACCACTGAAGCTATCAACTTGGGTAAATCCAAGCGCCTTAATTTCTCCACTATTGGAGATTGCGGCAATTGTGTATTGATAAGCGTTGGTGGTATTAACTTGATTATCAAAATAGGATGGACCCGGCACCGATGCAACCAATGCACCGTTGCGATAGACATCATATTGGCGGATATTTTCTGCTGGCCTATCCCAGAAAATCTCCAACGACCCTTCACCGTATCGGCTAAGCATTAAACCAGTTAAGCCAGTAGCTGGATTTACTGGGTTTATAACGGAGTCAACATCTGGATTAGAAGATTCAGCGTTAACCGTGAGCGGTTCGGATCGTGGGCCTTCCATACCGTCTGGTGCAATGTACGAAACTTCATACACATAAGGCAAGCCTATTTGAAAATCACGGTCAAGATAGCTGGCGTTACCAAAACCCTGGTTAACCATTTCACCATTGCGGTAAATTCGAAATTGACCTACCGCGCCACTAATGCTGGATAAATCAACATTCCACAATAACTCAGCAACATTATCGCCATACACACTTAATGACAGGTTAGCAGGAACGGGTAAATCAGCCACTTCGCCAGGCAGGCGATCAGCTGGCAATGAATCGCCCAAGCAGTGCAATTGGCGATTCTCATCAACACCACAGAAACTCATATGATAAAGGTACTCAAAATTCGTATCAAAATCTGCTAGCGGCGGCAGTGCCTCGATATCAGCCAATAAAGCTTCATTCAATGGGGTACGAGTTCGAGTTATATCGCGAAGATTACAATCCATATCTCCATTCGTTTTCAGTCCGCAAAGCATGATGCTATTCGATCTTACTTTCGTATAAGGGCCATCATCCAATGGGTCGATACCCTGGTATATTCCGTAGCAGCGATGTGTACCTGTGTTGAAGACAACGCAACTTGTTTCGCTATTCTTGTTTGCCAGCTGCATGTCGATAATGCCACTTCGACCATTTATATCGGTGTAGGGCGTGGTGTTCGACCAACAAATCGATTCACCAGTCGATTTGGTCCCGCAACTGCCAGTAGAACCGGTATAGATTGCAACGAAATCTGAGTTATCAGCCGGTACATCAGTTTGTCCATTGGTATTCAATCCCCAACAACTCACTTGGCCGCTGCTATCCAGTGCGCAAGCGTGTGCTTCAGCTGCACTAATCGCGACGAATGGAACACTTGAAATCGGCGAATTCAACACACCAAAATTCGCATTACCCCAGCAAGTTATGTCACCCGCGTCGGTAATGGCGCAACTGTACTGACCACCCGAGTCAACGGCTGTGTACTTGGTGATTGTGTCGGGTGGTATGTGTCTGTCGGCAACTTCATTGGAGACACATTCCAAATTGTTGTTGGTATCGACTACGCAAATATTATGTTCGCCTAGGTCGAAATCAGACACATCGGCAGCGAAGACGCTTTGCATTGGTGAAAGCATAAAGACGGCGATGGTTGCTAGCGTTCCAAGTATGGGACGTTGAACCGGAAAGGCAGTTTTGATGGATATTTCCATGGGACGTAGACTCGGTTTGAATTGCTCCCATCCTACAATCGAATTAATTTGTGCGCATTGTGCAAATTACCATTCTTCGATTAGTTCACAA
>CAKZUP010000138.1 GCA_937922945.1 uncultured Granulosicoccaceae bacterium | reverse complement strand
GCTTTTATGGTAACAAATTAGCGACACAAAAAAGGCCGCTACGAAGCGGCCTCTTTCTTGTGTGTCGATGAGTTTACACCCATCTACATTCACACCAATCTACACTGGCTAGATGATGTCAAGATCGTCTGAGAATCTCTTTTTACGTGTCTCAACTTGACGCCTCGCAATACCTGCGGGGGAATCGATCTGAGTGGTCATGTCGAATTCAAGTGAATCGTCCATGCCAGCGTTGGAGGCCACGCCTCTGGCACGCTTGTTCTGCATTCGGCCGTTCTTGCCAGCAGCATCAACACCATGACCGTTAAGCTTCTCACCACCATCGAATGCACCGTTCTCAAGATCACCGGCTTGCAAACCATAGTCTAAGTCGAGATTAACATCGCTATCGTCGTTCTTGATCGATATCAGCTCTTCCTGAGTCAGGCGAAGCTTGCCAGGTCGTTTGCCCTTACCCTTCTCAGTGTAACCGTAGTAATCGTAGTAACCCTGATAGTAATAGTCACCACCATATGCTGTGATCTTGTCGATGTCCACTTGCGTGATAAGCACGCCGGCAACCGGTGCATTAACCTGATGGAGACGTTGCAGACCACGTTTAACCAGCTCAATTGAGGTGTCGTGAGACTTAACAGCGTAAACCACTGCATCACATAGTTTGCTCAAAACCAACGCATCAGACACTGCCTGTGTTGGCGCACTATCTATAACGATGCGATCGTAGTGTTCACTGAGCTGAGCGATGATTTTCTCAAAACGTTTTGAGGATAGAAGCTCAAGTGGTTGATCTGGAATAGGCCCAGAAGGAAGTACGTCAACCATTCCGTCAAACACACCACGCTTAATACATTCTCTTGCGGGAGCGGTGTTGGTGATCAGGTTACTCAACCCTGGGATGTTCTTGTCAAAACCTGCAGCTTTAGCAACAGTGGGTCGGCGCATATCACAGTCAACCAACAGTACACGTTCAAGCTGAGCCAATGAAAAAGCCAGGTTAATGGATGCGGTAGATTTACCTTCACCAGGAACTGATGATGTCACCATAATGACTTTTCGTGCCTCGGCACCATCATCCATACATAGCGCCGTTCTGGCCGTATTCACAGCTTCAGTAAACGTGCCTTTCTTGTCCTGAATTTCAGTCGGATTCAACGGCAGCGCCTGAGTGCGGTTGAACATGCCACCTTTTACCAGAGGCAATATACCAAGCAGTTTCATGTTCAGCTTGCCTTCGATATCGTTCGTACTCTTGATGGTGTCGTCCATCTGCTCGTACAGGAATGCCATTAACATTGACAAAACAAGCGATGCCAGAGCAGCAAGTGCAATGATAAGTTGCTTCTTCGGTTTAACAGGTCCAATAGGCGCCACTGCGTAATCTGAAATAAGCGCGTTTGCTGTCTCAAGCCCATCAGCAGATTTGGCTTCACTGATCGTGTTAAAAAATTTGTCGTAAATTTCCTGATTGGTTGCAACTTCACGCTCCAAAGCATCAAGTTCGAATTTCTTCGTACCCGTGGCTTGAATGCTTTGCTTACCAACCGCCAGCTTGTTCTGAATTGATGCAACACTCTGACGAGTTAGCTGGTAGTTCTTTTCAATCGAGTTAACCACTCGATTAACGTGGCCTTGTAACGAGCTGTTCAGCGTAGATAGCTGCGACTTCGCATCAACAACTCTTGGATGCTTTTCGCCGTATCGATTCAACAACTCATCGAGAGAGCGTTGAGCTTGACCTTGCTCGATCTTTACGCGCTGAACCAGCGGGTCAGCCTGAACACCCGGTATGGTTTCCAGCAAATCTGGTTGACCGCGAAGTGATTGTACTTCGCGGTATAAATCCTGAGCTTCAGACAAATCGCTTCGCGCCGATGCCAGTTCAGTCGTTAGGAGCAACAGTTCCTGCTCGTTCAGACGATTAACGCTTCCGTCAACATCGACCAGACCATTTTCCTCTTTGAACTGGATAAGGCGGTCTTCAGATGCATCGAGTGTCGCCTTAAGCGAGGTGAGTCGTTCGTTAAGGAAAAGTGAAGCTTTAGAAGAACGCTCTACTTTGCTCTCGAGGTAACTGGTTATGTATTGCTCACCAACACTGTTCGCAACCGTTGCAGCCAGTTCAGGGTCTGCTGACTCATAGCTGATTTTTACAAGCTTGGTTTTTCGAACCGGTGCGATGGATAAACGACCCATAAAGTTGGAGATGATCGCAGCGCGCGAATTACCTTCAGATAGCTGACTGATTAATGCTTCTGAGTTCGCCTCTGAATTCGCATCAACCGGTGCTTCTGAGTTTGCTTGAGCAGTTACCGAAGACTCTTCGGCCGTGTCGTTCACAGTGGAATCAGCAGGCTGACTTGACGGAAGCTTGATGCCCGCGTTTGCCAGCAAACCTTTTACCTTGCCGCCAATCGAGTCATCCTGTTCGTTTAAACCCAACGCGCTACGTTGCGCTGCTTCCTGACGTGCTTTGGCCTCACGCGCAGCAGCTGACAACTCTGGGTTATCCCACAAATCAAGCTTCTCGATTACACGCTCAGCTAATGAACGCGACTTAAGCAGCTCGAACTGAGTTTGATAGTAATCGGAGCTATTGCTATCAAGCCCGTAATACTCTTCGATGTTAGGCACATTCGCTTTTTGCTGCTCAATTAACAGCGTAGATGTTGCACTGTAAATTGGTGTTGCAGTAAACGCATAGTAGGCCGCAAGTGTCGTTACAGCCGCTGTAAAAAGGCTGATAGGCCATTTGTGCTTACGAAGGATCCGCAGATAATGTTGCAGATCGATTTGATCGGCGAACGAGCGGCCGTCATCGGCATCGTTGGCAAAGTCGTCATTGAAATTATTATCGGCTGCAGTCGCCATTAGAAGAACCCTTCCCTTATAGAAATTATGTCGCCTGGAGCGATCTTGGTTTGCATTTTTGCTTTAATTTGTTTTTGATCTTCGCTAGATGCAGGTACAACGTACATTTTGCGTTTTGAAGCTCTATCAGTCAGCCCTCCAGCCAAAGCAATCGCTTTGTCCAGTGTCAGACCTGGCTGATAAGGATAACTTCCCGGCGAACGCACTTCTCCGTTAATGTAGAAAGGCCTGTACTCTTCAACCGTTACGTTCACGGACGGGTTAACCAGATAGCCGTCTTTCAGCAAACGGGTAATGTCTTGTTCAATTTCCTGCGCAGTCTTGCCGGCCACGCGGAGATCACCCAGATACGAATAATTGATAACGCCACTGGCGCCGACTTGTGCGTCTAACGTCAAGTCAGGCTCGTCAAATACCTGAATAGAAATTTTATCGCCTTCGCCCAGCAGATACCGCTCTTTTGCCTCTTGAGCAAACGCCGAACCCGCACCAACAAGCAAGGCCAGACCCAAACAAAACCTAACAACATAGGAAACCATAACCGGGGAAACCTCTTCACAATATTGGGGACAAGAATACTAGAACCACGAACTCGGCGAACCTGCAGAGTTCTCAAAACCAGCGCAATTATCTGGTCAAGATCACGTAAAACCAATGTTACACAAGATCTTGATTTACTAGGGTGAAATGTTGTCAAGTAATCGTGCCGAAACTGCGGCAAATTACCGCATATACCACTTGGGTGGCAGAATTCGCGCTGCTATAAGCAACTCTACCGCCCATTCAGCGCTAACACCCTTCATTTATGACGATAAGTTCATAATGTCGCTTTTAAGTGCACACCTATTATCTGGCGTTCGTAATCAAGATCGGGCTCATCCACTGCATTCGCACAGTCAGACGATGTACGGCGCGTGGTGTTGGCACTTGCACCCACCGTAAGCCAACGGCGAACCTTTACATTCATCTCATAACCTACACCTGTGGTGCTGGTGTCAGAATCCGGGCAAGCGCGGCTTAAATTTCTAACTGTCAGGCGTGCCACATGGAAAACCCGGGAAGACCACTCGTGGCGCCAAACCAAGGACGCTGCGTCTCTAATAACCGACAGTGAGTCGGCAGACGTCGGATTAGCGGACTCGTTATCAATTTCGCGGTCCAGATTCAATGTAATTCGGGAAAAAGTGGTTGGCTCATAGTTAAGGTCAATTTCAGAGATCAGTGTGGACTCATCGTCACCGCCTGAGTAATTTGACAAAGTTGCCCCTATTTTCAGGCTTCCTCCAAACTTCCCAGTTGGTGTAAATGAGAATCCGCCCAACAAGCTTGTATCTGTCCGGTCGGAACGGTTTCCTTCGAAACTGAATTGATCGAAACGCAGCTCGGCAAGCGCTCGGGTATCCGGAGAAATTCGCAGCGAAAAGATTCCGAAAGGTCGGAATTGCAAATAACCTGCATTTGAGGTCAAGTCTGATCGGTTATTGTATGAGTAAGAGCGTATCAGTGCTCCAGCAGTAATATTGCCACGAGCATTCTCGGCACCATAGATGTATTCTCCCGACAGCTGGGTATCGAGGTAGGTAACCGCTTCGGCACCGGTATTGTCAAGGCCACGCGTTAAGTTCGTGCCAAGCGGCTGATGTCCAAAATCGAGCGAAAATTTTCCGTTAACGCGTTTTCGGGCCGTGAGTTCAGCGGCGACGTCTGCGCTGAACTGGTGATCGGCATAATCGAGCTCAGATTCACTCGTTGTTGCGTAGTCCCCAACGTAATTACCGCGCAAAGTCAGCAATCGGCGATCGGCGACCCAGTTAAGCTCAGGAGATATAACAAAACCGGTGGATTCGGTGGGGTCAGCTTCCGTAAGAAACGCGTTGCTATTTTGCACAAACTCGAGTCGCACTGACGGATAGAGATCGGTTTCACCAATCTTGTACGATAGCTGCTCTTCCGATTGAGCAAAAAGAGTCGTCGGGCTAAACGCGTACGCAACAAACATTGCTATGCAGCACAAAACACGCGTATTGGGCAAACGAGTACATCTGTTAAGCGCGGTGATGGTCATAGTGATGAGCGTCATGGTGGTTGTTTTTTGCTGACTTGGTGAGTGCTGACTTGGTGAGAGCTGACTCGGCAAGTGCGAAGTAGCAACGAAGCCATTGATTGAAACTGGTTTGTGACCCATACCACATCCGAGAATTCTTATCGACTACCTCAGAAGGATATTCGATTTCATAGCACGCCAGTTTACCATGAAATCCCGATAGACCAAAAACCAAAAAATGCTTACAAGTTCGCTATTGACCGCCAAACGGCCCGGTATTTATCAACGATTTGCGTGATCTCATAGTCACTTGCAATTCTTGCCCGACACGACTCGCAACGCGCTTGCCAAGCGGCTCCCTGCTCCGCAGCTCTCGCCGCATCTTCTATTCCTGCCGCAAGCTCGCGTGCTGATTCTGGCGGCACGCACCAACCGGTATCGCCAACGATCAGGCCCGCATCACCCACATCGGTTACTACGCATGGCGTATTGCATGCCATGGCTTCGGCAACAACGTTTGGAAACGCCTCACCGCGGCTGGATAAGATATGAATATCGATACCGCTCATGACTGCTGGCACATCATCGGTTTCGCCCAACAGCAGGAATTGATCACGTACTCCTGCGTTTTCCAGTGCTCTCAATAAGTCGGGGTTGCTCTCATCGACCCCTCTGCCAACCAATACACACCGAAGTTGCACTGCACCACGTGAATTTACCAGTGCCATTGCATCGATTAAGTTCTGGTGATCTTTCTGCGGATGCCACCGTCCAACCATGCCAAGCAAGCACTCCGATTTTACATTTAAGCCAGAACGAAAGGCCTCACGTGATTCTTGGTTGAACACAAATCGGGTTAGATCGTAACCATTGGGCACCACCGTAAATTTGCTGCCCCTGTACCTCGCAGCGGTATGAATCTGCATACTCCGTTCTGAACAACTGACGATTGTCCTGGGTACAAACCACGAGAATATGGCACAAAGCTTTACGACGAAAAGTAGCGCTGTCGAATTCGCAGCACGATCAAGATTAGAATGATGAACACCCCAACTAACGCGGTTGTTCAACGCAAGGCGAGCAACCAAACCTGCAACCAAGTCGGCGTGATACATCCATGTTTGAATGACAGCTGGACGTTTATTGCGAATGAGCTTGAATAATTTAACTGATCCGGACCAGCTGAGCTTCCCAGGCTGCATGTTGAGCGTGTGAACTTCGATACCTTGCTCACGCAGACGCTCACCGAATGCCCCATCATCTTGCATGGACACTACGATTTGCTTGTCTTCGGAATTATTAATGGCAAGTTGGTACAGGCTGGTCTCAGCGCCACCTGTATCCAAATTGGATATAACGTGCATTACCTGCATAGTTGGCTCAACGAACGAGGTTGTTAGTGTTTCGTTCGAGAGCCTACACTATTTCGAGAAGGGCGAGACGTAGAAGCCCCTACTACTGCAATGATATGGTGTAGTCGTTTATCTCGCCACGCCCGTACCAGTCAGAAGTCACAATTATTTTTGTGCCTGACGGACTTGCACTGGCTCGAGGTGTTGAGATGTACTCGCTACTGGTTGAGCGGTGAAAACCCCAATGCTCTATCTCACCCAAGCCTGTATAGACTTCCAGGCCGCGACCATCAGTATAGGTGGAGCTGCCACTGGCAATACCAATTTTCACAGCCCCAACTCTCGATTTATCATAGCTTGAAAAGTAACACCAGCCAGGCCTATGTATATTTCGGCACGAAATATGTCCGTGGCCAGCAATAGGTGAGCTCGGATTGGAAACACTCAAGTTGACACGCACACCATCTTTTAGACGAATGTACATTATATAATCCCAGCTGATCATCACGTAAACATCATCACCGTTAACATCTTTGCCCATATCTCCATGAGAACGATGGGCGCTAAGTACAGTCCGGTTACCCAAGTTTTTATCAAAGCGAACCAGCTCTTGACCTGTGCTTGAGCTGACTTGCTTGTTCATAACAATCACATAATCACCTGATTGACTGTACGAAACCCAGTCGTATCCGGTTTTGGCCTTGACTGTGCCTACTATTGCTTTCGCCTTGATATCAAAACCGATAATGTAAGTGCTTCCATCTGAGTTGGACCGGCAGGCAAGCGCAACGTATTGATCGTTATTTGAGATAGACCCTTCGCCCGACCCAAATGTACACCCCCCGTATCCTGAGAACGTGTAAAGATCATTAACCGAGTTAGTCGATATGTCATAGGTTGATATCGTGTTCAGCGAACTGCCTTTAAAGCGCATTCCAATCATCAAATTCGGATTAGTATTCGACCAGTTGACAGCTGTTGATAAGGGAATCGCTCCCACAACGATATCCAGCGACTCGGCATCTATAATTTTGTCGCCAATCAGCATGTATGTTTCGTTTGAATTCCATACCTGACGCTTTGAGTAAGCGTGCGTCGCTGACCCATTGGACACACCGAACGCACTATTACTCGATACCCTTCGGAGCTCAGTATTAAACCCGGGAATCGTATGCTTGGATTTATACGCCGGCACAGACATGCCTGGCGTCGGATCGGTGTGGCTCAATTCATTAGTAACGGGAGGAAAGTTCACCGTAGCAGATGATGACGCTTGCTTTTGTTCCGCCCCTTCAGGAGCCGTGTCAATAAGTGCTGGCCCCTGATCAACAGGCTCTGGCTCAGGCTCAGGCTCGGGTTCTGGTGCAGGCTCGGGTTCTGGTGCAGGCTCAGGTTCTGGTGCAGGCTCAGGTTCTGGTGCAGGCTCGGGTTCTGGCGCTGGCTCGGGTTCTGGCGCTGGCTCGGGTTCTGGCGCTGGCTCGGGTTCTGGCGCTGGCTCGGGTTCTGGCGCTGGCTCAGGTTCTGGCGCAGGCTCAGGTTCTGGCGCTGGCTCAGGCTCGGGTTCTGGCGCAGGCTCGGGTTCTGGCGCAGGCTGTGGTTCCGGCACAGGCTCGGGTTCTGGTATTGGCTCAAGTTCTGGTGCAGGCACAACACTCTCTTGTGCCGCGGCCAGCTCTACGGGAGCAAACGCACCT
>CAKZUP010000137.1 GCA_937922945.1 uncultured Granulosicoccaceae bacterium | reverse complement strand
TTTTCGCGTTTTGAAGAAGAAGGCATTTTTAACCCGCAAGCGGGCAAGGATTTTCTTACACATGTGCTGGAAATGGGTGGTTCACGCGATGCTATGGCATCGTTTGTGGCTTTTCGTGGGCGTGAACCAAAGGTGGATGCTTTGTTGCGACACAGCGGTTTGGCCGCGTAACGTATCACGCTACGTAACCCATCTACTTGTGCAGTCAAGGCTAACTCATCACTATGCAATACGCTGACTTGCGAGAGTTTATCGATAAGCTTGAATCTATCGGTGAGCTCAAGCGCATACCCATTGAAGTCGATCCGTATCTTGAGATCACGGAAATCTGCGATCGTACCTTGCGCGCAGGCGGGCCTGCTTTGCTGTTTGAAAAAGTCAAAGGCAGCGATTACCCATTGCTGGGTAACTTGTTTGGTACACCCGAGCGTGTGGCATACGGCATGGGTGAGGACAGCACTGAAGCCTTGCGCGAAGTGGGCAAACTGCTCGCGTTCTTAAAAGAGCCGGATCCACCAAAGGGGATTAAAGATGCATGGAACACGTTGCCAGTATTTAAAAAGGTGCTCGATATGGCACCGAAGAACACCAGAAATGCTGCTTGCCGGGAAATCACCTGGGACAATATCGATTTAAATAGGTTACCGGTGCAAACCTGCTGGCCCGGTGATGCTGGCCCGCTGATTACTTGGGGGCTTGTGATTACCAAAGGCCCGCATAAAAAGCGTCAGAACATGGGTATCTATCGCCAACAGGTTATAGGCCCTAACAAAGTGATTATGCGCTGGTTAAGCCATCGCGGTGGTGCGCTGGATTTTCTGGAATGGCAAAAAGAACATCCAGGCGAACCGTTCCCGATAACGGTGGTGTTGGGTGCCGATCCTGCGACCATACTTGCAGCGGTAACACCGATACCTGATACATTAAGCGAGCATGCATTTGCTGGTCTTTTACGGGGTCAACGTACGTTAACCACGAAAGGCATCACGTCTGAACTATCCGTGCCGGCGTCGGCTGAGTTTGTGTTGGAAGGCTACCTGTATCCAGGAGAAGAAGCGCCCGAAGGTCCGTTTGGGGATCACACAGGCTACTACAATGAAGTAGATACGTTCCCTGTTTTTACCGTGGAACATGTGACGCAAAGAAAGGATGCAATCTATCACTCTACCTACACGGGCAGACCGCCAGATGAACCTGCGATTCTGGGTGTTGCACTTAATGAAGTGTTCGTGCCGATATTGCAAAAACAGTTTCCTGAAATAACCGACTTTTATTTACCCCCGGAAGGGTGTTCTTATCGAATGGCGGTTGTGAGTATTAAAAAGCAATATCCCGGGCACGCAAAACGTGTGATGCTGGGTATCTGGTCGTTCCTGCGTCAATTCATGTACACCAAGTTTGTAATTGTGGTTGATGATGATGTAAACGTACGAAGTTGGGAAGACGTGATTTGGGCAATAACGACACGCATGGATCCAACCAGAGACACAACGCTCATTGATAACACGCCTATTGATTATCTGGATTTTGCATCGCCCGTTTCAGGTTTAGGCAGCAAGATGGGGATGGATGCAACAAACAAGTTGCCCGGAGAAACCACAAGAGAGTGGGGCGAACCTATCGTGATGGATGAACAAACCAAACAACGAGTCAATGACATCTGGCGAGCGTTGGATATTGTCTAACTAAAAAACAGAACGGCTAGCGCTGCCAGCTATCCACAAACCGACTCACCAACATTTGCACAATTAGCCGGTCTGCATTCTTCTGTTCACTATACAACTGGTTGGTTGCATTTAATGCCGCTGCACCATGTACACCCGACCACAAGGTACGCGCGCCGAGTGCAACTGCTGCGTCAGTTGCATTTGGGTCAAGTGCTTTTAATTCCAACTCCACCAGTTCAAATAACGAGCGAATACGCACGCCCAGTTCCAACGGCCGTGAAACATCCGGTGGCACGGGCTGGAACAACAATTCAAACTGATGGGTGTTTTTTTCAGCAAACTTTAAATAGGCCATACCCATCGCGGTAATGGCGGCTTCTGGTTGCTTCGATGATTTTTGCGCCTTAACACACGCGGCATACAGGCCTTTTAGGCTGGCGACATTCACATGCAGGAATATCGCTTGTAGATTATCGAAAATGGAATACAGCATCCCCGGTGTATAGCCAACCGCTTCTGCAATCTGCCTCACTGTTACTTGCGCCACACCTTGTTCTTTAACCAACGCCAGAGTTGCTTCAATAGTGAGCTGTTGGAGCTCTTCTTTGGTGTGATCGCTTCTGCGCCCCATTTACCTTCCACATTACAATTTATTAAACAGTGTTCAATTATACAGAAATTTAATTGAACAGCGTTCAATATACCTCTAATGGCGCGAGCTCTTGAATACCTTGTCGCCATCAATTGAACAGTGTTTAATTTAATGAGAGGATAAAACCATGTTCGAACGACTTAAATCATTGATAAATAATGGAATTAGTAAAGATACCGTAGGAAGGTCTGCATTAGCGTGCGGTATTTTCGCGTTAGCCACATTGCTTAGTGTGCCTGCACAGGCCGCGGGCCTGCTAACGCCAGTCGGTGGTGGGCCGGGCCTGACGTTGGCACAGCAGCATGTTTTGGTGACGCTGGAAAACGGTTATTCAGTAACGGAAGTGGAGCAGATATTTAAGAACCCGCACTCCACAGATCGCGATGCGCAATACAGTTTTCCGGTACCCAAGCATGCAGCGGTAGGCGAGTTTACATACTGGATTGATGGTCAACCGGTGCACGCAGAGGTAATGAAAAAGCAAGCTGCACGAGATTTACATAACAGAGAAAAGCAACAAGGTAGAGAAACTGCGTTGGTTGAAAAGGATGAATACCGTACGTTTGAAGTAGCGGTATCGCCTGTGAGAGCCGGTAAAGATGTAAAAATACGCTTGGTTTACTTGCAAAAACAGGCCGTTGATCATTCCATGGGTCGTTATGTGTACCCATTAGAAGAGGGTGGCGTTGATGGTGCCGTAGACGCATTCTGGTCGCGCAATGAAGATGTCGCTGAAGCGTTCAGCTTTCGCATGAAACTGCGTTCTGCCTATCCGGTAGATGCTGTTCGGGCGACAAATGGTCAAGCTACAGTTACGCAGATTGATTCGGGTGAGTGGGAAGTGCTTATCGACGCAAAAACCGGAAACGGTGCAACTCGGGGTAATGGATTAACCGATGCACAAATAGCAGAACTTGAAGTCGCCCAGTCTGTGACTAATCCTGCACAGTCAAACACGCTGCCTGTTTATAGTTTGAATAAAGACATAGTGGTTTATTGGCGTTTAGCCGAAAACCTGCCAGGTAGTGTTGATTTAGTCACTTATAAAGAGGCTAATGCCAGTAACGGTACCTTTATGTTGACGTTAACGCCGGGTATCGACCTTGCGCCCATAACGGAAGGTCGGGACTGGGTCTTTGTATTGGATGCATCAGGTTCAATGCAAAGCAAGTTTGCTTCACTTATTGACGGTGTTCGTCGTGCGCTGGGTTCACTTAATCCGGCAGATCGTTTCAAAATAATCATGTTCAGCAATAATGCGTATGAATTAACCAACGGTTATATGTCGGCAGATTCTGCAACCGTCGAAACCATGCTTAAAAAGATGGATTCGCTGCACGCTGGTGGTAGCACCAATTTATATGATGGATTAAAGAGCGCGGTAAAATCATTGGACGCTGATAGAACCACTGCAATCATGCTGGTAACAGATGGTGTAGCGAACGTAGGCCCTTCAAAATTAACAAAGTTTCTTAAGTTGATGGAAAAAGTGGATGTACGCATCTTTACAGCCATTATGGGAAACAGTGCGAACGAGCCATTACTGGAAGGTTTAACCAAACACATGGAAGGCTTTGCCATGAATGTATCTAACGATGACGATATCGTCGGATTAATGATGCAGATGACAAGCAAGGTCACACATGAAGCTATGCATAACGTGAAAGTCGATATTGATGGCGTGCGAACTCGAGACATAACGCCTGAAAAATTCAGCCGTATCTATCGTGGCGAGCAAATTGTGATGTTCGGAAAATACAGTGGTGATGGTGTCGCTGATTTAACCATTAACACTGAAATCTCCGGTGAGAAGAAGCAATACAAAACACCGGTTAATTTTCCTCAGGTGGCAACTGACAATCCGGAGCTGGAACGTCTTTGGGCTTTTGCGACAATTCAGGCGCTAAAAGAACAGCAGGATATAGTTGGTGTAACCGATGATTCTAAGCAAGGTATTACCGATGTCGCGTTAAACGCAGGGTTAGTCACCGACTACACATCATTGGTTGTTGTTCGTAACGAGATCTTTGAGCAGGAAGGTATTGCGCGCAACAATGCTGCGCGTGTTGAAAGAGAGCAGCAAGCTCGACAGCAACGTGCCAATGCACCCATTGTTCAAACTGCACAGGATACCAACCAACCGGCATTTCCAGCAGCGCGACATACTACATCGAATGGTGGTGGCTCTGTTGGAATGTGGATGATTCTGCTAATGAGTGGTTTGGGTTTTGTTCGGTTAGTGTTATCACAGCGTGCTGCACGAAAAGCGTAACCGATCGTTAAAAAGAAAGGCCCGACAAACACCTCAAATTATTGGGGGGTATGTCGGGCCTTGCTTCTAATTCGCGACCTATAACTCAACTACCGAACAATCATCAAACTGTGCGGTATCCTCGGAGTATAAGGTCACCGCACCAATCCTACCTTCATACGGTGTGAACAGTTGAGTTTGATAATTCTGAAAGAACGAGCGCCCCACAGGCTTATGATCGGTTGCAAGTGTTGTGTATGACTCGTTCATTAGTGTAAGCGACATACTGGAGTAGTTTGTTGCCGCTGACTTGGCCGAGCAAGAGAGTTGGTAGGTTTTACCCGGCGTTAACGGGAACTCCTGATACAGACACCCAGCGTTTGCAACTTGCATTGCACTTGTGCCATTTGCTGCATCGGTGGTTGCACTAGTAAGCCCGGGTTGTGAACAGTCGTTCCAACTGTTTTTACCTTGCTCAAAGTCGCCATTAGAAATGAGACTGTTGGCTTGTGGGGCAGGTGGTGGTGTTGGCGTGCTGGTTGAACCATCCTCCACTAGCTCGCAGCGGTCGTAATGAGCCGTCCCCTCACTGTATAGCGTAACACTGGCAAAATGCGCGTTAGTGGGTGCTGATAGAGTCAGCGTTAGATCATCAAAATTGGTAGATTCAACAACTGCGCTGGTTGCATTCATTTCTGCGTAACTATTGTCGAGTATTTGTAGCGATAAGCTTGAATATTCCTGTGCACTGCCACGAGCCTCGCAGCTTAGGGTGTAGTCAGATCCGGGTTGCACGTCAACAACCTGGTATAAGCATCCTCCGGCCGTGACCTTCATGCTGTTATTGCCCTCAACACTTAATGAGCCAGTGCTGGTAGCAGAGGTTGCGGCGCAATCAGTCCAGGCTTGTTTACCTTGTTCAAATCCGCCGTTGCTCAGTATTGAATTAGTGGCTATTGGAGTTGATGGTTCACCGGGGTTGAGTGGTGGTAAGTTTGGTGCCGGGGTTGTGCCAAGACTCACCATCTTTGCTTCCGAGGGTGTGCCCTTAGTATCGATTGCGAACAACATGTAATAACCCGGCGGGGCGATGTTGGCAGAAGATGGCATTGTTACCGATAGAAAATCTTGTTCAACGGTGAACTCCAATTCAAGAAAACGTTGGTCCATGTTAAAGCCATGCGTGATGCCACCGGTTTTCACCAGTGTGACCCTTTCTATATCGGTATCGTTGGTGGTGCGTATACCTGTGGTTTGCGCCCATGTCGCCTCTTCAGGTGCATAGCTAATTTCAGGTCTCTCTGCCAATGAACCGTTTTCATTAAATAGATAGGGCGGAGAGAAAATTTCGCCGTTGCGATTTTTTAATGGGCCAGGTGAGCCTCCACCTGCTGAAAGTACGCGGCCGTCCATCATTAAAATAGCAGTGGAATGATACAAGCGCATTAGCTCGGAGCTTGAGTACTGTGTCCATTTACCCGTATCAGGGTCCCACATTTCTGTACCCAATGATGCTGTATCGCCATCGTTCAGTTCATAACTGCCACCCACCATCAACACCTGGCCGTTGGCCATCAGTACGGTTGATGCCCACGCGCGTCTTGGTTGTGCAAGATTTTCGCTGCGGGTAACAACTGGTGTGTTGCCGTTTACATCGATAACTACAGCACCTAATCCATGATTTGAAATTCCGCCGGCATGAAGAATTTTCCCTGGTTCGAACATCGCAGCGGTTGCTGAGGCGCCAAACGAGTGTCCGGGTAAGTCACCAACGTCGGTAATGTTGCCATTACCTTCAGTAGACATCACGAACATATTTCTACCCTGCACACCGAACACACGCCCATCTGGCATAACAAACTGGCGAGGATAAAAATACCCGTAAGCGGACATACTGGCGTTTGGTAGTTGCCGCCAGGTGCCTGTGGTGCTGGAATACACTTCGGGAATAGGCGTAGGAACGTTTTGACCATCCCTGCCAGCTGAGACAAGAATATCCCCACTGGGTAGTGTGGTGGATGTCGGATACCAACGTTCATACTGCATGTCATTTGCGCGGTTAACGTTTTGACCGGCCGCGTTGTATAACATGGCGTCGCTGATGCCAGAGTTGTTTCTGCCCAACGGTCTTGCATCGCCACCTGCTATCAACACGTCGCCGGTATCGGGCAACATTGTCGCAGCACTGCAAAAAGAATCTACTTGTGCAACGCCCTGTATTTCTTTATGCGATGTTTGGCCAATACCCATGCTTGGGTCCCAGACGTTATATTCCATGGCACCCTGTATTCCGCTACCACCAGTTCCATAGGTCAGTAGTTTTCCGTCGGATAGTAGAACTGAATGAATGGGAATGTGTGGCCAATCGATTCTGCTTGACCATCGACCTGCGAAGGCAGGGTCTTCAAAGCAGGTTAAACCTAATCGCTCTATAGCTGTTTGAGCGTGTCCGTAAATACCGGTGGCCACAGCCCTATCCGCGCACTGTGGTCGCGAAGAGGGTGCTGGATTGCCGAGTGTGCCAAGTGTGTCCAGCGACACGCTAGCGCCAGAAGATTGCTGCTTTGCATCTAATTTGCGGCAATGCAGTTCCAGATAAGCGGGATAATCGTTTGCAAAGTCGCTCGTGAATCCAACAACTGCGTGACCTGTAGGACAAACTCGTGAGAACGACTGGCCGTTACCTGTTCCAGCAGTTTGTTGGATGGCTGCGGGTGTCTCTGTCCAGTTACCGTTGTCGTTGGCAGCAACACAAACTGCTTCCAGCTTTTCGATACGACCAGAATGAACACCGTTTAATCCTACCAGCACTTTGCCACTGGCACACGAGATGTCGAATTCATTGCCTCGCTCAATGCCAACGCTGCCGCTTTTTGCATGAATTCGCCCGTTAGGGGGTAATGCAAACCCCAGTGATGGACCGGGTTCGCGTGCCTCATCCGGTTGCAGGTCCAGCGCACTTAAATCGAACTCTTCGGTTGCGGGTTCGTTGTTTGATTCGCCAACCTTGACGCCAGTATTTGAATCACAGCTGGTTAGCAGAATGGAGCCGAGTAATAAGCCGGTCCTGATGATAATGCCGTGGAACTTGGTTCGAGCCGTCATAGAGTTTCTCTGACTTTTAATTTCGGGCTGGTCCGCTGGCACAGAGATATCCATCAAAGCGCACAGACACGGTTTATCCAGCCAGATAAGCAGGTCGGATTCGTTGGAACTTCACTGCAGGAACGCAAGATATATTCCAGTGTTCTTGCGTTTGTCGAAGCTGAATACCTTCTTCAAATAATGCGTCTCGCACTACTGATACAGAAGCTTGTGAAAAAACGTGATCTATTTCACTTTGCTGTGATCTCTTTAAATTGGCCGACGCTCGTTCAGTATCGCTGCATTAATGGTTTGCAATTGAGCATGTGTTTTTACATGAGTTGTAAATTTCTTCAGTAAAACAGATAGATACGTATTTATAACGAGCTGAAATCCTCCTTAACGTGTCGTTACAAGCCGATTTTCTTCCTCATGCCCGATTTAGCATTTTTTATCCGGGCCGCTAGTTGTTTGATACGCATGGAATCAAGACAGGGCAGCGTTATTGTTTTACTCGGAACCGTTGTGGGAACAAGGGATTTTTTCGTGTAACGAGAACCGATACGTTGGCCCTGAGAACATCGTCGAAGGCGCTCTATAGCGCTGGGACTACTAAGGTAAAATGGAATGAAGAAAGTCAGAGCAACGTTTATCCAAAAAACGCTCAATGCGCGTTTGGTGGTAGGGACAGTTTTTTGTGCCGCCTCGCTAATACCGATAAAGGTCTACGCGGAAGGCAGTGCGCAGGCAGGTTTAGGTCAATACCTGCTGGATGCACAAATTGCACTTGCCCAGAACTATGCAACAGATGACTTGTCCGCTTCGCTTTATGTGGATATTCTTAGCGTTGGTGAGGTAATCAATATCTCTTTGTGTGGTGCAACGCCCACTGACGCAATGAGCGTAGAGATTTTCGCACCATCAGATGATGTAACACCGATTAGCACGCAGAACTTGTCTGCAGCCAATATCGATTGTAACGATCTGATGACCGCGCCCCTAACTACACCATTGCGATACACCACATTGGAAACCGGTGCATACAGACTGCGTCTGCAAAACACCACAAACACAGCGTTCGCGACCAGTCTTTTTCGCCGCTACGATATTACGGTTACCCCTGATGCTTTGACTGATCCCGATCCTTCTGCTGCAGATGGGCGAGTCTGGGCTTATTCGTTTAACTATAACGCACAAGGGTTTGACGAAGTTAATTCTACCGATGCCAACTACTACGCGAAGGTACCTGGTGGTCGTCCAAACACGAATTATGTTTGGGAGCTGGATTTGAATAATTTCGCGGGGTATGGCTTTAACCTTGTCGCCAACTCTATCGGTGTTGATGCGCCTTACTCAGGTTACGGCACTGAACGGGTTGGCAATAGCGTCAGCTACAAGCACCCTATGTATTTTAGCTATCCTGCAACCGCGTTGCCTGAACCGGTGGATGCACCGACATTGGGCAACATTCGTTTTGTCGATTCCGACGGGCAGGATTACGCGATTTCACCCAGCGATACGTTGGGTATTCAAGACTCGGGTACATTCGAATTTACAACTGATGTAAGTGGTACCTACTCCATCCTTATCGATTTGAATAAAGATGGTATTTACGGAAACTCCGGCGACAGGCAGATGCTGGGTGATGCGGTTGTTGGTTTGAACCAGGTTGAATGGGATGGCAAAGACGCAGCAGGTAACAACCCGTTAGATGACACCTACTATGCCAAAGTGCAAGTTCACATGGGTGAATATCACTTCATTGCCAACGATGTTGAAACCAGTGGTGGAACCGAAGATGGTCTGACCATACGCCGTGTAAGACCCGACCGCACAGTCGAAGAAGGTTTGGTGTTCTGGGATGATGTGACGCTTTTAGGTGCACCTGGAACAAGTAATACACCTTTTGGTGCAAGCTCTGCAACTTCTGCAGGTAAGCACACCTGGGGTAACTTTACCTCTACAGGGTTTGGTAACGAGCGTTATATCGATACTTACGTATACGGTTTATCAACCACCTATTACGTTGGTACAAAAATTATTAGTACCGATGCGCCACAGACAAACTACGATGGCTCAGTTTCAGCGACGCCGCAAGCTTTGGCTGGAACACCGGTTGACATTACCGTTACAGATGCAGATTTGAATCAGGATGCTGCGGTAGTCGATTCCATAACCGTTGAAGTCGTTAATGATGTTACTGGTGAAACCGAAACCATCACATTATTGGAAACCGGTGTAAACACTGGCATCTTCACAGCCAGCATGCCCGCTACTGCAGGCTCAACTGCGGGTGCTGATAACGATGGAAACATGGTAACGCGTGGTGGAGATACCTTAACCATTACGTATCTTGATTTCATCAGTGCTGACTTCTCAGCGCAGTTTCGCACCGCGGCTCATAGCGTTTTAATCGATACTGATGCCGATGGCATTCCTGATATAAGTGATCTTGATGATGATAACGATGGTATTGCAGACGCAGTAGAGGGTACTGGTGATACTGATGGTGATGGCATACCCGATGCGTTGGATGGTGATAGTGATAGCGATGGTATCTCTGACTCAGCAGAGGATACGAACAGTCCGGTTTTACTTGACGTAGATTCAGATGGTGATGGTATCGATGATGCTGTTGATGCGTCCATTACCGGTGGTGCTGATGTCAACGGAGATGGAATCGATGACTCAATGCAACCCACCGATACCGATGGTGATGGTACGCCAAACCATTTAGACACCGACAGTGACGACGATGGGATTCTGGATATTCTGGAAAGTGCAGGTGGCTTTGTTGATACCGATGGTGATGGTGCTGCCAATCACCTGGATAGTGATAGTGATAACGATGGTATTCTGGATGGCGCAGAAGACACGAATAGCCCCACGCTATTAGGTACCGATGCCGATTTCGATGGTATTGACGATGCGGTTGATGTTGATCTTACCAACGGTCCAGACACCGATGGCAACGGTATAGACGATAGTTTTGAACCATCGGATACAGATAATGACGGTGTGAGCGATCATCTTGATATCGATTCTGACAACGACGGCATTGCCGATATCATCGAAGGTACAGTTGATACTGACAACGATGGTGTACCGAACTATCTTGATCTTGATTCTGACAACGACGGGATACTCGATTCAGTTGAAGATATCAACAGCCCGAGCTTAATAGGCATAGACACCGATGGCGATGGAATAGATGACGCTATCGATGTTGACATAACAACGGGCCTTGATGCCAATAACAATGGTATTGATGATGCACTTGAACCGGCCGACTCCGATGCCGATTCGGTGCCTGATTATCTTGATCTTAATTCAGATAACGATGGCATAAGCGATGCTATTGAAGCTGGTGCTTCACCTGCATCGCCTGTCGATACCGATAATGACGGTATCGCCGATTATATCGATCTGGATTCAGATGGCGACGGCATTCCTGATTCGGTTGAGCTTGCTCCCGATACCGACAACGATGGTGTTGCGGACTATCTCGATCTAGATTCAGACAACGACACTATTCCAGATTCAGTTGAAACCGCGCTCGATACCGATGCCGACGGTATCGCCAATAACCTTGATAGTGATTCCGATGCCGATGGCATACCGGATAGTGTGGAAGGTAACGTTGATACCGACACCGATAACAATCCAGACTTCCTGGATACCGATTCAGATGGTGATGGTATAAGCGATGCTATTGAATCCGGTTCGACACCAGACTCACCTGTTGATACAGACAATGATGGCACTGCAGACTATTTAGACCTCGATTCAGATGGAGACAGTATTCCAGATGCAACTGAGCTGGCCCCAGATACTGATAACGATGGCATTGCTGACTATCAGGATCTTGATTCTGACGCCGACGGTATTCCTGACAGTGTAGAAGGCAACGTTGATACAGATAGCGATAGTACGCCAAATTACCTGGATAGCGATTCGGATGGCGATGGCATAGGTGACGCGATTGAAGCAGGTGCGTCCCCGGCTAACCCCACCGATACAGATACAGATGGCACCCCGGATTTTATGGATCTTGATTCCGACGCAGACTCTATTCCTGATGCGGTAGAGCTTGCACCAGATACCGACAACGATGGCGTTGCGGATTATCAAGATACCGATGCAGATGGCGATGGAATACCGGATGCAAATGAAACAGGCGTCGATTCAGACACAGATGGTATACCCGATAATCTTGATGCCGATTCTGATAACGACGGCATACCCGATAGTGTAGAAGGTGTTACTGATACAGATAGCGATGGCACGCCAAACTACCTTGATACCGATTCAGATGGTGACGGTATTGGTGACGCAATTGAAGCAGGTTCGGCGGGCACCACACCTGTTGATACGGATAACGATGGTGTCGCGGATTTTATCGATCTTGATTCAGATGACGACAGTATTCCTGATGCAGTCGAGCAAGCACCTGATACCGATAACGATGGTGTTGCAGATTATCAGGATCTTGATTCTGACAATGACGGCATTCCGGATAACCTGGAAGGCAATACCGATGCTGATAGCGATAGTACGCCAAACTATCTTGATACCGATTCAGATGGTGACGGTATTGGTGATGCGATTGAAGCAGGTACAACGCCTGCTACCCCGATAGACACCGATACCGATGGCGTTCCGGATTACATCGATCTTGATTCAGATGCCGACAGCATTCCCGATGCAGTCGAACAAGCACCTGATACCGATAGCGATGGTGTTGCAGATTATCAGGATCTCGACTCTGATAATGATGGTATACCAGACAGTGTTGAAGACATGGTCGATGCAGATGGCGACACTGTGCCAAACTATCTCGATTCGGATTCAGATGGCGATGGCATTGGCGATGCTATTGAAGCGGGTGATGCACCTGCTACGCCTGCGGATACCGACAATGATGGTACACCGGATTTTATGGATGTTGATTCAGACGCAGACGGTATTCCCGATGCGGTTGAACTTGCACCGGATACAGATTCAGACGGTGTAGCTGACTTTCTTGATGCCGATTCAGATGGCGATGGTATAAGCGACAATAACGAAGCCGGTGCCAACCCGGGTGCACCGATTGATACTGACAATGACGGTGTTGCTGATTATCTGGAGTCTGACTCTGATAACGACGGTATCTCAGATAGCGTTGAAGGCGATATTGATACCGATAGCGATGGTACGCCTGATTACCTGGATACCGATTCAGATGGTGATGGTATTTCAGATAACATTGAAGCTGGACCTGCCGTTGGTTCTCCTGCTGGTGGATCACCGGTAGATACCGACAACGACGGCGTATTCGATTACCTTGATTCAGATTCAGATAACGATGGCATCGATGATGCGCAGGAACTAGCCCCAGATACCGATGGCGATGGTACACCTGATTACCAGGATACTGACGCCGATGGCGATGGCATTGCCGATAGTATTGAAGGTTTGAATGATCTTGATGGTAACGGTTTGCCCGATTACATTGAAGGCGGTTCAGATGCCGATGGTGACGGGCTGCCGGACAGTGTGGAAGGCACGGTTGACACCGACGGTGATGGGGTTGCTGACTATCTTGATATAGATTCAGATAACGATGGCATTACCGATGCCGAAGAATCCGCTGGCGTAACAGACACCGACAACGATGGTGTACCGAATCACTTAGACAGCGATTCGGATAACGATGGACTAACTGACACGCTTGAAGCTGGTGGTGCCGATGCTGACGGAGATGGAGTCGTTGATGGTTTTAACGATGCCGATGGTGATGGTGCAGATGATGCCGTCACTGCATTGCCATTGCCAACACCCGATTCAGATGGCGATAATACGGCAGACTACCTTGAAACCGATTCCGATAACGATGGCTTAAATGATGTTGTTGAAGCCGGTGGTGCAGACGCAGATGCTGATGGCATGGTTGACGGGTTCGTTGATGCCGATGGCAATGGCTTAAACGATGCCACAGAGATTGCACCCTTACCGAATCCCGACACAGACAACGATGGTACGGTAGATGTTCTAGACGTCGACTCAGATGGAGACGGTATACCTGATGCAACAGAAGCTGGCAGTAACCCTGCAGCGCCGGTTGATACCGATGCAGATGGAATTCCGGACGTATTAGATACTGATTCAGACGCAGACGGTATACCCGATGCGACAGAAGCGGGCAGTAACCCAGCGGCACCAGTGGATACTGATGCAGATGGCATTCCCGATGTGCTCGATAGCGATTCAGATGCAGACGGTATTCCAGATGCAACCGAAGCGGGTAGTACTCCAGCCGCACCGATTGATACTGATTCAGACGGCATCCCTGATGTGCTCGACAGTGACTCGGATGGCGACGGAAGTCCAGATTCGGTTGAAGCCGGTGATAACCCGGCTAGCCCACCGGATGCGAATAACAATGGAATACCTGATTATCAAGAACAGGCGATAACGCCATCGACACCCGTGGAGCCATCGGTGACTCAACCAACCGCGCCAGAGCCTACGGAGTCTTCAACGACCGATAGCGATGCCGATGGTATCCCTGACAGTGTGGAAAGTTCTGGCGATACCGATGGTGATGGTTTGCCAGATTATCTGGATATCGATTCAGATAACGACGGGTTGCTGGACAGTGCAGAATTCGGAAATACGTCTGCTCCATTGGATACCGATGGCGATGGTATTGCCGACTACCTTGATTTGGATAGTGATAATGATGGCTTAACCGATACTCAGGAAGCCGGTGGAGATGATGCCAACGCAGACGGTATCGTTGACAACTTTACCGATGCAAACAACGACGGTCATGATGATGGTGTGGCAGTTGCGCCGTTGCCCGACAACGACTCAGACGGTGATTCGATTGTAGATCACCTCGATGTCGATAGTGACAACGATGGTTTATCGGATATCTTCGAATCATCTGGTTCGCAAGCAGATACCAACGGTGATGGTGTGCTAGATGCCATTGTTGATACGAATCGTGATGGTTTGGCGGATAACGTTGTTATTAACGGTATCACCGACACCGATGGTGATGGCCTGTCGAATCATCTGGACATCGACAGTGACGGAGATTCTACTCCCGATATTGTTGAGGCAGGTGGTGAAGATAATAATGCCGATGGTCAGGTAGATGCATGGCTAGACTCTGATGGTGACGGAATCGTCGATCAAATTGATAACGATTTGGTTGCCGGTGCAGATGTGGATCAGGACGGTATAGTTGATTTTGCAGACGCTGACTTCGCGGTTGGCGCAGATACTGATAACGATGGTGTGATTGATCAATATGATCAAGACCCACAAGGTGTCGGGTTTGCACCTTTAAGCGGTAGTCAACAGCCAATAGCCTCAACAGATTTACCGGATACAAACAACAACAACGTACCCGATCTGCTTGAAATTGAATCTGCTGAAGCGGCTGTCGGTGGGGAGATTAAATCAGGGTTGAGTGGCATGGGTTGTACCATTACGCCTTATAACTCGATGACAAAAGACCCGACCATTGCCTTGCTTCTATTGGTTGCGTTTGGGTGGATAGCGCGTAGCCGCTCCAGAACGCATGGTAGATCACATAGATAGTTACATCGAGGTATTAAGTATAAGGCTCAAACCACACTAGTTGTGTTGTCAGGCGTTGCAACAACGCGCTGATTTGGGCGTACTTAAATAAGGGCTAATATCTGCGAAGTGGTGCAGTTATAACCCGTTACTTGCTAATTGTGCCTGGAGTCACTCCGGGCACATTCTTCCATTAAATCATGCTCTTTTGTCGATAACGTCCTGTTATCTGCTGCGAAACGCATTGGTTTTCGCCATGTCTCCCCTTCAATATCCGTCCTCGCCTTATTGCGCAGTGTTACATGACGCTTCAATTGAAAATCGCGTGGTCGATAGTTTTTGCACGGGAAAAGCGATTCAACTCTCATATATCTAATTAGCGTTTGTTTGTCTCTGATCTATCCCGCGAGTTACGTCTGTTGAAAAACAGTGCTTTTTAACAAAGGAAAGCGCTTTCTAAGGCGCGTGTACAAACTGGGGTTAAGCCCGCGAATTAATTGGTGAATATGCATGGTTTCTAGAAAACTGATAATTAACTCTCCCAGGCTTAATAAAACGCGGAAACCCCGATATGTTTTATTGACGCTTAATTCGGTTGCTGTTGGCGTCATGTTGGCAACAAACTCTGCTTACGCTGCGGGTAATTTGAATATTGTCGATCTGAACAGTCAGAGTGCGACAGACGTTGCGTCCACATTACTTGCACAGCCGTTGTCGGGTATTGTCATTAACAGCGTAACTCACATTGGAGAAAACCAACAAATAGGAACGTTCACCAACGGCACTACCGAGATGCCGGGCGTGGTTTCTTTTGATAAAGGCGTTGTTCTGAGTACGGGTCGCGCTGATACTGTCGATGGTGATGCAACAACCGGTCAAAACCTATTGGCCTATACAAGTAATGGCTCTGGCGCAACGCTTACCGACCCTGAATTTGCCTCTGTAGTTCCACCTGGGCAAATTGTCGACCCTGCCGTTCTTGAAATAGATTTCACGCCAGTGGGTGAGTACATTGTCGTGGATTATGTTTTCGGCTCGGATGAGTACCCTGAATATGTTTATTCGCCCTATGCAGATGGGTTTGGTTTTTTTGTTGATGTTGATAACAACGGACCAGAACCCTACGTCAATGTTGCTTTAAATCCTGCAGGCCAGGTTGTCAATATCAACCATATCAATGCAGCCGGTACAGTCTCGCCGGATTTTGGTAATGATGCCAACGACGATAACTTAAACCATGATCCAACAGACGGCGTATTTGAGTCGGCATTTCCATATTTGTATAACGATAACAGCGCAACCGGAGCAGGCTCAGTTTTTCTAACTGAAATGGACGGGTTTACAAAAACTATTTCTGCTATCGCTAAAGTTACTCCCAATGTCAGTAATAAGATAAAAATCGGTATTGTGGATGCTGGCGACAGTTCTTATGATTCCTGGTTATTGCTGGCACAGGAAAGCTGGCGAATCGCTGGTGCAGATTATGGGGATGCCCCCGATAGTTATGGAACCAGCAAGGCGTCCGGCGATCCCGCGCTGCATATTCAGGTGGGCGACGTTCGAATCGGCGCAACAGTAAATTCTGATATTGTTGCAAACGTTACAGATGGATTCGGTGGAACCGGCGTCGATAGTTCTGGTGGTGCAGCAACAGACGATATAAGCGATGATGGATTAACTTCTGCTGACTTTGCCACACTCAGTAATGTCTCAACGTCGTTTTCTGTTTCTGTTCCAGTTACCAATGATGCCTTGGTAGATGCGCAGGTTGTCGGCTGGATTGATTTCAATGCTAATGGTTCGTTCGAATCTTCTGAAGCTGCAACCGGTATTGTGCCTGCCGGCACCAGTGGTGGAACGGTCAGTTTAAACTGGACGGGGCTATCTGGCACTGTAAAAGGTGATACTTATGCTCGGTTTAGAATTTCTACTAACACAACGTTAACTGAGGCCACGCCCACAGGTACTTTTTACGATGGAGAAGTTGAGGACTACGCTTTTTTTATCGACGGCGATGCTGACGGTGATGATATTTTTGATGCGGTAGATCCTGATGATGACAACGATGGTATTTCAGATATAGCCGAAGGCGCCGTCGATACGGATGGCGATGGTCATCTTGATCCTGCTGGTTCCACTGACACCGATAACGATGGAGTTGCAGACTTTATCGACAGTGACTCGGACAACGATGGCATTCTCGATAGTGTTGAAGGTGTTGCTGATACCGATAGCGATTCCATACCCAATTATTTAGATTCAGATTCAGATGGTGATGGCATTAGTGATGCGATTGAATCTGGTGTGTCCGGTGGTACCACAGATACCGATGGTGATGGTTCGCCGGACCACTTGGATACAGACGCAGATGGCGATGGTATTCCAGATAACACTGAACTTGCCGGAGATTCAGACGGCGATGGTGTTGCCGACTTTCAGGACACAGACGCCGATGGCGATGGCATCGATGACAGTATAGAGCTTATTACAGATAGCGATAGTGACGGCGTGCTTGATTATCTTGATACCGATTCAGATGGCGATGGTATCAGCGACTTACTCGAAGGCGCTGGTGATGCTGATGGCGATGGTGTCGCCAATTATCTGGATACCGATTCAGACAACGACGGCATTCTGGATTCAGTTGAGCTTGCAGGCGATACAGACGGAGATACTGTTGCCAATTATCTCGATGAAGACTCCGATGGTGATGGCATACCCGATAGTGTTGAACTTGCAGGGGACACTGATAGCGACGGCGTACCGGACTACTTAGACACCGATTCTGATGGCGACGGTATAAGCGACAGCATTGAAGCCGGTACAAATCCATCTGCTCCGATTGATAGCGATGGTGACGGCATAGTAGATTATCTTGATACCGATTCAGATGACGACGGTATTGATGATAGCGTTGAGTTGGCAGGGGACACTGATGGCGATGGCATTGCTGATTATCAGGATACCGACTCCGATGCTGATGGTATTAGTGACACAATTGAAGCGGGCACGGTGACGGGAACCCAAACTGACACTGATGGCGATGGTGTCCCAGACTACATTGATACAGACTCAGATGGCGATGGCATTGATGACTCCATTGAACTAGCCGGCGACACCGATAGTGATGGCATTGCAGATTATCAAGACCTCGACAGTGACGGTGATGGCATTCCTGATTCGGTAGAAGGGGTAACAGATACCGATGGCGATGGCATTGCGAACGTTCTCGATACCGATTCAGATGGTGATGGCATCAGTGATGCGATAGAAGCGGGTATTGCGCCGGGAACACCGGTTGACACCGATTCCGATGGCACACCTGATTATCTTGATCTTGATGCAGACGATGATGGTATTGCCGATACAACCGAGCTTGCTGGAGATGCAGATGGTGATGGTGTCGCGGATTATCAGGATCCGGATTCTGATGGCGATGGCATCCCCGATAGCATTGAAACCGATGTCGATACCGATGCAGACGGTGTAGCTGATTACCTTGATAACGATTCCGATGGCGATGGTATAAACGACACGCTCGAGGCGGGTGCAAACCCTGCTGCACCGGTTGATACCGATGGCGATGGCGTAAACGACTTTCTGGATGCCGATTCTGATGGTGATGGCATCGATGACTCGATTGAATTGGCGGGCGACACCGATGCTGATGGCATAGCGGATTATCAAGACCTGGACAGCGATGGCGATGGTATTCCTGATTCAGTGGAAGGGGTAACAGATACCGATGGCGATGGCATTGCGGACTTTCTCGATACCGATTCAGATGGTGATGGCATCGGTGATGCCATTGAAGCGGGCGCCGCGCCTGGTACACCGGTTGATACCGATTCTGATGGTACGCCAGATTATCTTGATCTGGATGCAGACGACGATGGTATTGCCGATGCAACTGAACTTGCTGGCGATGCGGACGGCGATGGTGTTGCTGACTATCAGGATTTGGATGCTGATGGCGATGGCATTGCCGACGCAAATGAATTAACCACCGATACCGATTCAGATGGCGTGGTTGACTATCTAGATAACGATTCTGATAACGATGGTATTCCGGATAGCGTTGAAGGTAACATCGATACCGACGCTGATGGTGTTCCGGATTATCTGGACACAGACTCCGATGGTGATGGCATCAGCGATGCCATAGAAGCAGGTGCGGCTCCTGATACGCCAGCTGATACTGATGCCGATGGCACACCCGATTATCTTGATCTGAATGCAGACGATGATGGTATTGCTGATGCAACTGAACTCGCCGGTGATGCAGACGGTGATGGTGTCGCGGATTATCTGGATTTGGATGCTGATAACGATGGTATTCCAGATGCTGTGGAAGGCAACGTTGATACCGACGGCGATAGTACGGCAGACTATCTCGATCTTGATTCAGACAACGATGGCTTAACCGACACCACTGAAGCAGGTGGAGTTGATGCAAACGGTGATGGTATTGTCGATGGATTTACCGATGCCGATGGCAACGGTATAGACGATGCCACATCAATCACGCCGCTAACTGTCCCGGATACAGACGGTGATGGTGCCGCGGATTATTTGGAACTGGATTCTGATAACGATGGCATTAATGACATTTCCGAAGCAGGCGGTGTTGACGCCGATGATAATGGTGTTGTCGATGGCTTTACCGATGC
>CAKZUP010000136.1 GCA_937922945.1 uncultured Granulosicoccaceae bacterium | reverse complement strand
ACGCCCACCGACCCAATGAAGCGGCATCTGCATCGATAACGTGCCTAAATTGTGTGGCAACTCGTACTTAACCTGGCCAATCGCAGGTCCGCTGTCTGTTGAAGTCGACATCGATTGTGTTTCCGAGGCCTGAGTGAAGGCGCTTATCAGGAGTATCGCTGCGCATAAAACCTGTTTCAACCTAACAGCCGTAGCAATCGTGAACCTCATTTATTCCATCTCCAGTATCTTCGTTGTCATTACAAGAGGGCCAGTTGCCCTTGAATCTGTTTGTGGGGTTGACGATCCATGATGGGTCAGCCTCGATCTATTGCGGGCAGTGCAACCTTGCGGTAGTACTCCTCTGCACGCGCAGGATTCGCCCCAGTGCGCAACTTTGCGTCTCGAACGAATACCTCGCGAAAGGCTTCATTGAACGTTGCAGAAAAATCTTCTATGCCAGCTGGCTGAACGGATTGATTGAACGACAGATAGATTGCGCCAAATTCGATATCAAAAATGAACATTAGCATTCCTGAATCGTCGAACACGCCAATAAAGGAATCGATTTTCCAGACGCTGGATACTGTTAATACGTCCTCAACACAAACCTTCGGTGCTGTCGCGAAAAAGTAGTCTTTTGCACTAAGACTTACAATGTACTTTTCCTGTCCCGACATTGAAGCCATCCAACGGTTGAGTATTTTATCCAGCGGCTCGTTGGCAAACGTTGCTGACGTCAGTTCATCGGGGTAATGTGCAATGCAAGTCGTGCAATGCTGCGGGTTTGGACAAGGCAGCGTACTTCCCCAAGATAGTTGGACCCATTCGGCAGGTACTTCAAGATTGGCGTAAGTAGAGCCGAGCTCTTCGCGCTCGACTATTCGAAACCCATTGCTCTTAAGGTTCTCATGAATAGAACCCTTAGGCTTCTTTAGAGCGAACCAAAAGTCCGATGCGTCATCGTTGTAGAGATCGACGATTTTCATTCGATGCGAGTTCTCACTACTGGTGAACTTACTTTTGACGTTGTCATCATCTTGCATAGCCGCCGGATAACCTGAACGTCCTGTGGTTTCGAGTACACGATACATCAAAATCACCTTGCCAGCAGCTCCGTATCCCTGCAAGAGCACATAATCGGCGTCGCTAGGCGATGTAGGGAAATACCTGAATCTCAGGCCAGTTTGCTGCCTGAGAATCAGCGTGCGATACTCTCCAGCAATCAAGTACTCTGAGTCATATCTTTTAAAGTGGGGCTCTGTTGAATGCAATTTTCAAAAATCAGATCATGAAAAAAGCGCTATTGACCCGAGTAGCAATAACAATTGGAAGCTGCCTGCTATTAGCCGGTTGCCCCTCGCTGCATTACGCGCAATGCGATGGGTTCAGTGAGTCGAACGTTGCCTCATGGAGCATGGGTGATGAAATCGGGGACACCGCAGCGTTTGTTGACAACAACGGTTCTCCGTTAGAACTCACTCTAATTAGTCGACACGATAGCGAGCCGCATCGCACAATACTTCGACGAAAGTACGAGATTAACGAGGTGCCGTGCAAAAACTGGTCGGTTCGACGATACGGAATAGAAGGCATGGATACCGTGCTTCGAATAACACTGAGCAACGTTGAGCGTTTCCAAGGGCAGAGCCCGAACGATCAAAACCTGACACTGTCTATAACTCCAGAGAACCGCGATGGTGTGCCCGATGGAAATCAATTCTCGTTTAACGCGATAAACAATCCAGAGAGTTACTATCCCCGCGAGTTTCAAGCGTTTGAACCGAAAATAAACAACCAGCTCAAAGAGCGTTATCTCGTCGATGCCACTATAGGATCAGAACGCCATGCTTATGTCATTGAACAAAAGCACGACTATCCGGCTGTTATTTCTCTGGATGATAAGCGTGTTGCGATTCGCAGAGTGATGATCGCAAAAGATGCTGGTATCGTGCAATTCGAGCAGTACAACGGACGCGTGTTCACCCGCGCCGGCTTAAGCAGTACGCAGAAGTAAAAATATCGAATGGCCACACGCCCAATCCAGACGTGGCTGGCTAGTCAGAAAAAACACTGACAACAAGCACAATCGATAGAACTGCGCACACAATCGCGATGAGTGGTCGTTACTTCACATTGTTCCCAAGAATACAAGCCGGTTAAAACTTATTCAAACATTATGGCTAACATACTGTATCTGCGGCATTACAGCCGTATCCACTGGACACGACAAATCGTACTGGTCAAAAACTTGAATGTACATACAAATGCAGGCATTATCGTATGCACATCACACTTTCAAATTATAGAGTGTCGATAACTCGAAATGCCACGGAAAGGCAGCCGCTAACAGCAAACAGGAAAGCGTACTGCATGAATTATTTTGAATGGGACGAAGTAAAGAATCAACGCAACATTAAAAATCACGGCATTCGATTTGAGGATGCGCTGAAAATTTTCGAAGGACCAGTATTGACCCAGATTGATAATAGGAAAGACTACGGGGAAGTCAGAGAGACTAGCCTCGGTATTTTAAATGGCATGGTGGTGTTGATGGTCGCACACACCGACCGAAATGGTAAGACAAGACTGATTTCGGCTCGTAAAGCAACCAACAGGGAACGTCGACGGTATGAAAAAGCAATATAAAAAGGCTCTAACAGCTGAAGAACTGGCCGCGATGCCAGATGAGGATATCAACACCGATGATATACCTGAACTCGACGATGACTTCTGGAAAAACGCGAAAGTGCGTTACCCTGAAGGTAAAGAACGCTTAACTATCCGACTCGATGAAGACGTGGTGCAATGGTTTCGGTCGCAGGGCAAAGGATACCAGACAAAAATGAATGCCGTGTTGCGCTCGTTTTACGAGGCGCATAAGTAGTTATTTGTGAACTCGGATTTTACGTTGGCAATCTCGCTCGCAAAATCGCAGTAACTTCGTTATCGCCTTAACTCACACCCGATCAAGCACAAAGTACGTAAACCTCAATCCTTCATGCTCATTCTCTTGTCGAGACACTTCACGCCAATCATCCCAGTCAAAGCTATCAAACCAGACATCGCCTTCGTATTCATGATGAATATGCGTTAGGTACACTCGTTGCGTTAACGGCATTGCTTCTCTGCAAAGTCCCGCTCCACCAATAACCATAATTTCAAGAGGTTCCGCATCGGTGCTGGCATCATCGTGCGCTACTTTTTTCGCGGCATTGAATTCACTGGCAGCCTCTATCGAGCTCTCTAACGAAGTACAAACGGTAACACCATCTGCATGCCAGTCGGCATTACGTGTAACAACAAAGTTAGGACGCCCCGGCAAAGGCTTACCAAGTGAGTCGAAGGTCACGCGCCCCATTATCACAGGCTTTCCCATGGTCACCGTTTTAAAGTACGCAAGTTCGCCGGGGATATACCAAGGCATACCGCCTTCTTTGCCAATGAGTTTATTGCTGTCCATTGCCAGCATCATGGCTAAACGGTTAGTGTTGTTTTCAGGTTGCTGTGACATAAGATTTTTTCAGTGCAGCGAGTTTTTGTAAAGCCGCGATAGTCCTTTAAACCGCAACCTCAGCCTTAATCGCATCATGCGGTGCATACCCCACCACGTTAAAATCGTCAATGCGATAGTCATCAATGCTTGCAGCCTTGCGGGTGAGTGTCATTTTTGGAAACGGCTTTGGCTCGCGTTTAAGTAACTCGCGGGCCTGATCGAAATGATTCAAATACAAATGCGTATCACCACCAACCCACACAAGTTCGCCAGGAGTTAGCCCTGCTTGTTGCGCAAGCATCAGTTGAAGTGCTACCGCACCAACGAAGTTAAACGGTGCGCCTAAGAAAAGATCAACCGAACGTTGCAGCAATAAGCAATTAAGTTTTCCAGTCGACGTAACGTGATACTGATAAACCATATGGCACGGTGGCAATGCCATATCTTCCACATCCCCCACATTCCAACCATGAAACAGCATACGTCGGCTAGACGGGTTTTCTTTTAGCGTGCGAATAAGATCAGCGATTTGATCATGCTCTCGACCATCTGCACCAAGCCATCGACGCCATTGCTTGCCGTACACTGGCCCAAGCTCACCCCAACGCGCTGCAAAATCATCGTCTTCTAAAACACGCTGTTCGAATGCATCTTGAGAGATTGATTCACCGGTTTCTTTTCGATACGCATCGAGCGGCCAGTCTGTCCAGATGCGTACGTTCTCGCGCAGCAATGGTTGTATGTTAGTGCCACCGGTAAGAAACCACAGCATTTCTTTTACAGCGGTTTTCCAATAAACGCGCTTGGTTGTTAGAATCGGAACCGTTCCGTCTGATAAATCGAAACGAACCATCGATCCAAATAGAGAACGCGTGCCGACGCCTGTGCGATCGACTCGCTTGTCGCCTTTCTCCATCACACTTTCGATTAAATCCAGGTACTGATATTCCGGGTGTCTCATACCTACAAATCCTGAACTAGTTTGTTGCGGCTTTGTTTTTATAAGCAAAAAACAACAAGGCCATACCCACAAGAATCATCGGCACCGACAGCACCTGCCCCATGGTGAGCCAATCGAGCGCGATAAAGCCCAAGTGCCCATCAGGTTCGCGCACAAACTCAACAAGGAACCGATAGATGCCATAACACATGACGAAAAAGCCCGACACTGCCATGCGTGGTCGCGGCTTACTGGAGAACCACCACACAAGCAAAAATAAAATTACGCCTTCACCAATGATCTGATAAATCTGGTTCGGGTGCCGGGGTTGCGAGTCGACATGTGGATACACCATCGCCCAAGGCACATCGGTCACTCGCCCCCACAGTTCGCCGTTGATAAAGTTACCCACACGCCCTGCACCCAAACCTATCGGGAACGCAGGTGCGATAAAGTCGGCTACTTGAAAGAACGTGCGGTTGGTGGAGCGGCCATAGAGCCAGAACGCAACCAGCACGCCCAGAAAACCACCGTGAAACGACATACCGCCGTTCATCGGGTTCAGGGTTCGTAGCGGGTCACTGAGCAATTGTTCGGTTTGGTAAAAGAGCGCGGAGCCTAGTTTTCCGCCAATAACCACACCCAACACAATATAGAAAACGATATCGCCAATTTCTGCAGGCTGCCAGCCGGAACCTGGTCGGGATGCGCGATATTTGGCCAACCACCAACCAGCGAGAAATGCGAATAAGTAAGTTAAGCCATACCAGTGAATTGCGACGGGGCCAAGCTGAACTGCAACAGGGTCTATTTGCGGGTACTGCAACATATCAACGCAATCGCTAGTTTGGAAAGCGTTGATTATACGGGTTTGGTCTGCCTATTCGGGAAACTGATTAATCGAAAAAATCAGCATTACATCAATGCAAACGTGCAATCAACCCTTTCAAATAGAGGGATTCAGGTACGGCAATATTCACCGGATGATCTGGCGCTTGCTGAAAGGTGTTCAGCACTTGCACACCCTGCAAGCCTTTAGGTAGCGCTGCCCGTACCGATTGCTGCAGCTCATGCAAACTGAACGCCTGAGAACACGATGCACTCAGCAAAATTCCGCCGGGGTTCAAAAGCTTTAGCGCCAGCTTATTGTTCAGAGCGTAATGCCGCACACCGGCATCCTTGTCTTTCTTGCGTTTAATAAACGCAGGCGGGTCCAGCACCACCACATCAAATCGTTCACCGTCGGTGAACATCGATCGCATGGTTTCTACTGCATCGGCTGCGTCGCATCGGTAGTTTTTATTTAGGCCATTTAACACAGCGTTTTCTCTGGCCGCAGCGGCCGCAGATTCTGATGCATCAATCGACCACACGTCGCTTGCACCCGCGTTGGCTGCGTTTAAACCAAAACCACCAATATAGCTGTACAAGTCGAGAACGCGCTTGCCTTCAACGAAGTTGCGCAGCAATTTGCGACTTTCGCGATGATCGAAAAACCATCCGGTTTTCTGACTGAATTCAGTTGGTACCACGAACTCCAGATCGTTCTCACGAATACGAAGCTGCGTCACCTCTGCCCCGTGCACCCAATCGGTGTGTTGTTCCAAGCCTTCAAGTTCCCGCATGGGTGATTCATTTTGCAAGCACACCGACTTGGCTTCGGTTATTTCAACCAGAGTGGCCAAAATCTCTTGTTTGAATTTCTCCATGCCGGCGGTGGTGATTTGCACCACTAACACATCGCCATAGCGATCAACTGTTAAGCCGGGCAGAAAATCGCCTTCGCTATGGACCAAGCGATAAAACGGCTCAGAGTACAAAGATTCTCGCAGCGATAAGGCGTCACGCAGTCGTTGCGCGAGTTGCGTTGAATCGAACGGAGCGGCTTTATTGCGGCTGGTAACGCGTGCACAGATAAGCGAAGCTGGATTAACGTAGGCGTGCGCGAGGAACTTGCCCGTTGCACTTTCGAGGATAACCGGGCTACCAGGTGCTATGCCTTTTAGCGGTGTCAGGCCAACATCAACCTCGTTGGAAAAGACCCATAAGTGTCCCGCTTCCAATCGACGCTCTTCGCGCTTTTTCAGTCGCAGACGTATAGGGCCAGAGCCCGTATTGTCGGGCATAGCAATGTCTTCTGGGGTTGGAGTGTTGTTTACTTCTTCTGACGCAGTGCGTCTAGAATCTGATCTTCCAGTTCACCGCGAATGGCAATAATCTGACCCAGTTTGGAAAGATCTTTACCGAGCAGTTCAACGTCTTCAGCAGAACCTTCAAACGCGTCGTACTTGTCGTTGAAGTCAACCAGAAAGTCGGTGGTTTCTGCAATGGCTGGATACACTTCATCGGATACCTGCTTTACAGCAACCCGGCGCTCTTTGCCTTCGATGATGCGTTGATAAACTTCGAAATGTCCCATGGCGGTGTAATCGACCATGATCTGGCAAAAGCTGCGTAGTTGTTTCGCGTTCACGTTATGCGATTCAATGTCGCGCTTGTCGAAAGAGCTCACACCGGAAAGCTTGCAGTAGCTCACAACCACATCCTGACGAAGCTTGATCAGTGAATCGATGGTTGTTTGCAGACGCTCGCGACGATCGATCGCTGGTCCATTTGCCGGGATATTCATTTCTGCGTTTTGAGATGCCATTGTTTCTCCGCACATGCCTATGTTGTTAGTCGTTGAGCGGTGACGCCAACGTAATATTCCAATGGACTTACAGATCACCCGCCTTAGATCACACGCCCCCAGGTTCACTACCCTGGTGCACCAGATCCAAGCAAGGATGCTGCCATCAATTAAGTGGCAATTTAACCACACCTGTCAGACAATTCCCACACTTATCGAGAATTTTACAAATGCTCGTTAACTGAATGAAAAATATAGAATCGTATACTTGACTTAGCTGGAATATCGACTAGTCTGCGAAAACAATCAAGTGATGTTCCCATTCGCTGAACGGCACCTCAGATTCAGAAGTGCAACGCCCTCCTACGCCAATACCCGCCGCGTGAACGCTGTGAGGGTCGCCGCTGATTAACGGATGCCAATTGGACAATGGCTCACCTTTGTAAACCTTTACGTAGGCACAACTGGGCGGTAACCAACCGATTTTTTGCTCATCTATTCGGTTGCCTGAGTTACCCGCACTGTGTGCGTCGCCATCCGAGTCAGGTTGATCTGCATCCGCCACCAATAAAGAGCGCACCTGCAAACAATCTGGCACGTGCGCAAAGCGGTTGTTGTACTGCTTACAACGACAGCTCTGGGTATCGAGTAACTTGCAGGAGATATCGGTAAAGTGAACCTCCCCGGTATCTTCGTCTTCCAGTTTGTTCAGGCAACACCGACCGCAGCCATCACACAACGACTCCCACTCGCTATCGCTTAGCTCTGCCAGTGATTTGTTTTCCCAGAATCGAACACCACTAGCTGGCATGGTAACCCACAACGCGTTCCACCTCTTCTTTGGAACCCATAATAACCGGCACACGCTGATGCAGGTTATCTGGCTCTATATCCAGAATGGGAACCAAACCGGTATGCGCCAATCCGCCTGCCTGTTCTATTAACATACCCATGGGATTTGCTTCGTACAGCAGCCGCAACTTACCTTGTTTACCCGACTTGATCATGCGCGCATCGAGAGGATACATAAAGATGCCACCACGACAAAGAATACGATGGATATCACCCACCATCGAACCGGCCCAACGCATATTGAACGCTTTGCCTATCGGCCCGGATTCACCTTCAACGCATTCACTGATGTATTGCTTAACCGGCGCTTGCCAATGTTCGGAATAAGCAGCATTAATCGCAAATTCGTTTGTCGCAGCCGGCACTTGCATGTTTGGATGGGTTAAAACGAATGCGGCTTTTTTATCATCAAGCGTAAAACCTGCCACACCATTACCCAGGGTCAGCACCAGCATACTGGCGGAGCTATACAGGCAATACCCGGCACAAACCTGTGATCGACCCGATTGAAGAAAATCAGCATCCATCGGGGCTGCGTCTTTTGCATGTTCAGTGATCGAAAAGATCGTACCCGTCGCGCCGTTAACATCGATGTTGGAGGAACCATCCAACGGATCGAAAGTGAGTAAATACTGGCCGCGCGAGTACTGCTCGGGTATTGGGTAATGATGATCCATTTCTTCAGAAGCCAGACCTGCAAGCCGCCCGGTGCCCTCGGTTAACGCAATGAATACATCGTTCGCAATAATATCGAGTTTTTTCTGCTCTTCGCCCTGCACGTTTTCCTGACCAGCCGCGCCTAACACACCGGCAAGTTCTCCACGCCTGACCAACTCTGACAACTCGATACACGCTTTGGCCACATCCGCCAACAGCCCCCGAATGCCCTCGCCTGAACCGGCTGGCAGGCTCGAACTATGCTGTTCCAGAAATTCATCTAGGGTTATGCCCTGCTGCATCAAGTTATCTCCACCATATCGAAATCGTCTTTAACCGCCCCACAATCCGGGCAGCACCAGTTCAACGGCACATCCTCCCATCGGGTACCCGGTGGCAGGCCTTCTTCTGGCGCACCGGCTGCTTCGTCGTATTCCCAACCGCACACAATGCACATGTAGCGCTTAAATTTTTTGTCCATAGCTTTAGTTTAAACCACCAGCCAACAAGACACGGAAAAGTTAAGGTACACCAGACCACGCCAGCATTTTGCACGCCAAGGCCGCAGAAGCTCACCCTGCGGCTCCAAATAAGGTATGTTTGAAGCCGAAACCAATGATTGTGGAGATGCTTGCGTGAGCACAGCAGAAAACTTGTTTGACCGAGCTCGAAAGGTGATCCCCGGCGGTGTGAATTCACCCGTTAGAGCGTTTGGCAGCGTGGGTGGTACGCCGCGCTTTATCGCCAGCGCCAAAGGCGCTTACATCACCGATTCTGAGCAGCAGAGTTACATCGATTACATCGGCTCCTGGGGCCCAATGCTACTTGGACACGCACACCCGGACGTTATTGCAGCTGTACAGGAAGCTGCCAGCAGCGGGCTCAGTTTTGGCGCACCCACCGAACTGGAAACAGAGATGGCGGAGTTGCTGTGCCAAATTGTGCCATCGATTGAATCGGTCCGTATGGTGAGTTCTGGAACAGAGGCCACGATGAGTGCGATTCGATTGGCTCGTGGCTTTACCGGCCGGGACAACATTGTCAAATTCGAGGGCTGTTATCACGGCCACTCCGATTCCTTGCTCGTTAAAGCCGGTTCCGGCGCGCTCACGCTGGGCGTTCCAAATTCACCCGGCGTGCCAGCAGCTTTTGCACAACATACCTTAACCCTGCCCTTTAACAACATCGATGCATTGGATACCTTGTTCGCTGCACAAGGCGACAGCATTGCCTGCATTATTGTTGAACCGATAGCGGGCAATATGAATTTTGTCGAACCTGTACCCGGATTTTTAGAAGCGCTTAGACGAGTCTGTGATCAGCACGGAACGGTGCTGATTTTCGATGAAGTGATGACAGGGTTCAGAGTTGCATTGGGTGGTGCTCAGGAACGGTATAACGTGATGCCTGACTTGACCACACTCGGCAAGGTTATAGGTGGTGGTATGCCCGTCGGTGCTTTCGGTGGACGCAAAGACATCATGGACCATATCGCACCGGTCGGCAGTGTGTATCAGGCAGGTACGTTATCGGGTAACCCGATTGCCATGGCCGCTGGCATCACAACACTTAAACTGTTAAGCGCACCGGGCTTTCACGAAAAGCTCGATACTGTGTGTGCCAGCTTAATTGACGGGTTAAAACGTGCGGCTAAAAAACACGGCGTACCCGTCACCGGTGCACACGCGGGTGGCATGTTCGGCCTGTTCTTTACCGCAGAAGAAACGGTATCGAGCTTCGAGCAGGTTATGCAGTGTAATGCCGAGCAGTTCAAAGCGTTTTTTCACCACATGCTTGATGCCAATGTGTATCTTGCACCATCGGCATTTGAAGCAGGCTTTATAAGCTCAGCTCATACGCAACACGAAATTGATCAAACGCTCGCAGCGGCAGATGCGGCATTTGCCAGCATTGCACAAAACAGTTAATGACGCAGTTCAGCGGCTCCGTTCAGCGGCTCCGTTCAGCGGCTCCGTTCAGCAGCTCCGTTCAGCAGCTAAGTTCAGCGGCTAAGTTCAGCGGCTAAGTTCAACAGAACAGCTCAACAGCATCGGGTATAAGCAAAATGGGAATCAGTATTGCCATGTGGTCGGGTCCGCGCAACATATCAACAGCGATGATGCGTGCATGGGAAAACAGATCTGATTGCCACGTAGTGGATGAGCCGTTTTACGCGAATTTTTTGCAGCACACGGGTATCGATCACCCGATGGCTGATCGGATTCTTGAACATCACGACCCTGATTTGGACAACGCGCTTGCGTTGGTGAGTCGTGTACCAGATGAGGGGGTGTTCTATCAAAAGCATATTAGTACGCATATGCTTGAACATATCCCGCTGGACTGGATGAGCAAGGTATCCAATGTATTTCTCATACGCGACCCGCGTTATATGGTGGCCTCATACACAGCAAAACGTGATGACACGAATGCTAGTGACTTAGGCTATGCACACTTAACGGCATTGTTCGATAAAGCCTGTTCTCTATCTACTGATAAACCTTTGGTTATTGATAGTCGTCGTTTTCTCGATGCACCTGAAGCGCATTTGCGTATCGTATGTTCTCACTTGGGAATCAACTTCGAATCCGCCATGTTGAACTGGCCTGCCGGTGAGCGTAGCAGCGACGGTATCTGGCATGAGCATTGGTACGATTCGGTTAAGAAAAGCACAGGCTTTGGTGAGGCGAGAAAACAGCTACCGACGCTTAATGCCAGTCAACAACGCCTGGCCGATGAATGCATGCCGCACTACGAACTACTCAGCAAGCATGCATTCAGTGTTTAATGGCCAGACTTATTGCAACCACTATTTCTGATTAGGCAAGTTGCGATTAAAAGTAGAATTTCAAACCGAAGCTCACGGCAGATACATCTTCAAACAAGCCTTCGTCACGAACGTAACTCATGTAATCGGCGGTCAGATCGACTCGCTCGCTAATTTTTGTTTCAAATCCCGCACCGAAAGAAAAACCGTAGCGCTCATCGGTAAAATCACTGTCGTTAACCGTTTGGGTTAACGATACGCCTGCCCAACCACCCATTGCATAGAATGCGCTGTTATAGCCGATTGGCACGTAACCTTTCAGGTAAACACCGCCATAGGTGGAAGAAAATTCATCGTAGGAAGAATCGCGATCATCACCGCCAAAACCGAAATGCCCTTCTATATCAAGATTTTCACCAATGGGCATTCCCATGCGGAAGCGCAAGCCCAGCGGGTTAAGCTCGCCATCGAGATTATCCTGAACGGTTATTGAGGTTCCTTCGACGGCAACGTACCCACCTGCAGATGCCGGGGATGCTGATACAGCAGCCAACAGGGCGGTGAATAAAGAAGTTATAACTAGTCTGTTTCGCATTGGAGGCTCCTGATTCGCCAAATAAGTACGTAAAGACTAACCGGTCAAAACTGAACGCTGGTTGAACGAGACCTGATAGAGGCCGAGATAATGCGGGTGAGATACAAAGGGTTACGCATAAAGCGTTAGCGCTAGCCAATAAAGTGCAAGTGGGTGGTGCACATAATTGTGCACCATTACCGTTTGGCTAATTTTCGTCTTCTAACTGTCGTTTTCTACCATCGCAGCGTAGTCGTCCGGGTCCATTAGATTTTCGACATCGCTTATATCATTGGGTTGTATTTTGAAAATCCAGCCACTTTCGTAGGGGCTATCATTAATAAGCTCAGGGCTATCAGCCAGTTCACCGTTTGCATCGATTATCTGGCCAGCAATGGGGGCATATAAATCGGAGGCAGCCTTAACCGACTCCACCACAGCTACGGCTTGCTCCGGTTCGCACGTCATATCTATTTCGGGTGTTTCAACAAACACCAGGTCGCCTAACTGCTCTTGCGCATATTCCGTTATGCCGACGGTTATCGTTCCGTCATCGTTAATGCGAACCCACTCGTGAGTCGCCGCTATTCGCAATTCGCCAGGAATATCCACTCAAATCTCCAACAATAAGTCAGGCGTTATAAGTACGTTAAAAACCGTGAAGCTTAGCGCTCGGGCCGTTGCTTTCTGCCAGCAAACAGGAACACACTAAAAAGCACGAGCATAGCAAGAATAAATACCGGCCAGTTACCGGTGCGAGCATACAGACTTACGCCAGTACGTGGGTAAACCACTGCGTCAAGATAGCCCTGCACATTGTGTTTGATACTGCCCTCAATACGCCCTTTATGATCAATCACCGATGACACACCCGTATTCGTCACCCGAATCAATGGCCTAACCAGCTCCCGAGCACGCATTTGTGCTTTTTGCTGATGCTGATAAGGTGCAAGCTTTTCTCCAAACCAGGCATCGTTAGACACGTTAACCAGCAAGGTTGAGGCAGGTATGAGTTCACGCATCTCTTCACCAAACACATCTTCATAGCAAATAGACAAGCCCAATGGCTCACCCTTGAGCACTATCGGCAGGTTTGGCCCCTCGCCTTTGCCAAGATCGGACATGGGTATTTCAACGAACGATTTTAACCAGCCCAGCACGAACCGGAATGGCATGTATTCACCAAACGGCACGAGGTGTCGCTTCTTGTAAAGTGCTTTGTCCCCGGCCAGCTGTCGCACGGCGTTATAGGCAAATTCATCATCGGCATAAAACCCACCGGCAAGCACTTCGGTACCCTGACGATGCAGTCGTTCAGCGAAAGGCTCGATCACGGTTTCAATACGCGAAAAATAAGTTGGAATGGCGGTTTCCGGCCAAATAATAATATCGGTAGGGGGTAATGCTTCAACCGACAGTCGCGTGTACTGTTCGAGTGAACTGTTTAATCGCTCTACACTGAATTTTAATTCTTGTGGAATATTGGCCTGCACCAGTCGAATATTCAAACTGTTGCCGTTGGCTTCAGACAACTCCACGGTATCAAGCTTATGCGTGCCGAACCAGATGCCCACACACGCCACGAGAACCACAACAGTGGCTATCGAACGCTGGCCACTAGTATGCTGCTGTCGAATACTGTCTATGAATAGATTCGGCAACAACACGATCAAAAATCCGATGCCGTAAACGCCCACATAAGGTGCTAACGCACCGAACCACTCCGTTGTTTGACTGTAGCCCAGCAGCGCCCACGGAAAGCCCCCCATGATTTTACCGCGCGCCAGCTCCAGTAGCGCCCACAAGCTGGCGAACAGCAAAGCATGCCACGGCCAGCTTACCTTGTGTTTAAGACGCAGATAACTCCACACCGTTAGCGCGGGAAACAAGGTCATCACCAGAATGAACAGCAAGGTAACAGCACCTGCCAGTGGCGCTGTGGCGGAACCAAACATATGTATGCTGTTATAAACCCAGTTAACGCATAAACCGAAATAACCAAAGCCGAAAAACCAACCCGCCCAGAAACCCTGTTTGGGTGTGAGTGTTTGAATACTTTGATACAAGAACAGCATCAAAATAAAAACCAGCGACCAATGCCATGAGTACGGTGCGAACGTGAGCACCATTAATGCGCCAGCAAAGAGCAATAAAGGATAGAGAAAAACCGGCTTGGCAAACATTCGGAACGGCGACTGCGCAGAAGGATCCATAAAATTTAAGCAGCGACGCGCCCGATCAGGACGGCAATACAACTTGTATAAGATGGATACGACGAGAATCAGCAATCATGATTTTGAATTGACAACCATCTATTACGGCCTCTTCGCCATTCTTGGGCATGTGCCCGATATGCTGCATTAGCAGGCCACCAATGGTGTCGAACTCCTCATCGCTGAATTCAGTGCCCAATGTTTCATTGAACTCCTCTATTGGTGTGAGCGCTCGAACCGAGTATCGACCATCGCCGTTGTCACGAATGAGTTGCCCGCCATCTTTATCGTGCTCATCATCTATCTCACCCACTATTTCTTCTAGCACATCTTCGATAGTGACAAGCCCTGCTACACCACCGTATTCATCCATGACTATTGCCATGTGATTTCGATCGGAACGAAACTCCTTCAGCAGAACATTAAGACGTTTGGTTTCCGGTGTGATGGTGGCAGGACGAATGATGGCTTGTATATCGAAAGCATCGGTTGATTGGTTGCTAACCTGCCGAAGTAGATCTTTGGCTAATAGCACGCCCACAACGTTATCTTTATCTTCGGATATAACCGGGAATCGTGAGTGGCCGGACTTGATAATGAGCGGCAGCATTTCATCAAATGATGCATCGTCTTCGATGACAACCATTTGTGCCCGCGGCACCATGATATCGCGAACGCGCATCTCGACAACCTGAAATGCGCCTTCAACCATTTGCAAGGTGTCGGCGTCGAATATTTCGCGAGCATGCGCATCCCGCAATAGCTCAAGAAGCTCATCCCTGTCTCGGGGTTCACCGCCCATAGCGTGAACGATCCGGTCCATTAAGGACCGACTACTGCCATCCGAATCTTCACTCATGGTTGTTTGGCCGATGCGGCAACATAGGGGTTTGTGATCTCAAGTGTGGATAATATCGCAATTTCGAGCGACTCCATAGCCTCAGCCGTATTTTCATCAAGATGATCGAGGCCGTTAAGGTGCAAGATACTGTGAACAATCATGTGAGCCCAATGATTTTCAACAGGCTTTCGCTGTTGTTCTGCCTCCAATGCAAGCACCTCTGGACAGACCACGACATCGCCAAGAATCATGGTCATGGCTTCATTGGTTTCGCTGCCTGGCAAAAACGGCATGTCGGCTGGAAAACTTAGTACGTTAGTGGGCTTATCGTTATCGCGGAATTTTGCGTTGAGCGATTGAATCGCAGCGCTGGACGCGCAGCTAATGGACACTTCAATTTGATTTGACCACAGACCGGGTTCGACACTGGCTGACAGTGCAGCCAGTACCCAACGCGTCAATTGAGCGTCATCAGCTAACCATACGCCTGCATGATCGGCCGGTTCACGGTCGATAAGTAGTGATAACTGGCTTGCCGGAAAACTACCGACGGGACTTGCTGTAAGCATGGGGTGCTCGGGCATATTAGCTTGGTCGGCCATTCCCGTCTTTTTGTTCCGCTTCTTTTTCAGCAATTTCGTACGCTGCAACAATGCGTTGCACCAACGGATGTCGCACAACATCGGCTGAGGTGAACTGACAAAAACCAATACCATCCACACCCTGCAAAACGTTCTGCACATGCTTCAGACCCGATAATTGATGCTTGGGCAAGTCAACCTGCGTAACATCACCAGTCACAATGGCCTTGGAACCAAAACCAATGCGAGTCAGGAACATCTTCATTTGCTCCACCGTGGTGTTCTGCGCTTCATCCATGATCACACAAGAATGATTCAGCGTACGACCGCGCATGTAAGCCAGCGGTGCTATTTCAATAACGTTGCGTTCCACCAGCTTGCCAACCCGTTCAAAGCCAAGAAATTCGTATAGCGCATCGTAGATGGGTCGCAAATACGGGTCGACCTTTTGCATCATATCGCCCGGCAGAAAGCCCAGACGCTCACCTGCTTCCACCGCAGGACGAACCAGAACCAACCGCTGCACTTGCTCGGATTCGAGTGCTTCAACCGCTGCGGCTACCGCAAGAAACGTTTTGCCGGTTCCCGCCGGGCCAATACCAAAGGTTAAATCTCTTTTCTTGATACTGGAAACGTAATGTATTTGCCGAACACCGCGACACTGAATAGTCGAGCGTTTGGTTTTGATAATCTCTGCGCTGCCAACAGCGCTAGGTTGTTCTTGCATATGCTCCAGTCCTGCATCCTGTAGGTATAAATGAACGCGCTCTGGCGCCAAATTTTCCGTTTCGGTCGCTGCGTACAAATGTGTAATTAATTTCTGCGCGTTGGCTACAGCCGCTACCGACCCGCTCAGTTGAAACTGATCGCCACGATTACTGATTTGAACACTGAGCCGCTGCTCTATCTGTTTAAGATGCTCATCGAACTGACCGCACAGATTAGCCAGGCGATCGTTATCAGCAGAATGAATACGGAACGCTACCTCTGTCATGCAGGTGATAGCGCATTCGTTTGTGGCGAGGACACCGCTGCTACCAGTTCGCCTCGCAGCGAATTAGGCCGTGCTTCTGTAATAACAACATCGGCAAATTGCCCTATGAGCTCCGCACTGCCCGGGAAATTCACGACGCGATTATTCTCTGTTCGCCCAGACATGTCGTTATCGTCTTTTCGCGACGGACGGTCAACAAGAACCCGTTGTACGGTGCCAATCATGTTTTGGCTTATCGCGGCGGCTTGTGCCGTAATGGTTTTTTGCAACAACGCCAAACGCTCTTTCTTTACTGCCATGGGCGTGTCATCGTCCAGGCTTGCCGCCGGTGTGCCGGGACGAGCACTGTAAATAAAACTATACGACTGATCAAAATTCAAATCGGTAATGAGTTTCATTGTGTCATTGAAGTCTTTTTCTGTCTCACCAGGAAAACCGACAATAAAGTCGGATGACAGTGTTAACCCGGGTCGCGCTGCCATGAGTTTACGGATTTTCGATTTGTATTCCAGCACAGTATGGCCACGTTTCATGGCAGCCAACACGCGATCGGAGCCGCTTTGCACCGGCAGATGAACAAAGCTCACCAATTCGGGCACACTGGCGAAGGCCTCTATCAGTGAATCGCTGAATTCCACCGGGTGCGACGTGGTGAAACGAATTCGTTCGATACCGTCGATAGCAGCAACATAATGCACAAGCAATGCAAGGTCAGCGATTTCACCATCGTGCATCGGGCCTCGGTAGGCATTCACGTTCTGTCCAAGCAAATGAATTTCCCGCACACCCTGATCGGCCAAGGCAACTACCTCTACCAGAATGTCGTCTAACGGGCGGCTGATTTCTTCGCCTCGTGTGTACGGCACAACGCAAAAACTGCAGTACTTACTGCAGCCTTCAATAATAGATACATACGCCACCGGACCGTCTGCGCGAGGCTCCGGCAAGCAATCGAATTTTTCTATTTCGGGGAAGCTGATATCAACAACCGGTTTCTGAGTCTGCTTGGAGCGACTTACCAATTCAGGTAATCGATGCAAAGTTTGCGGACCAAAGACCAAATCGACAAATGGCGCACGTGCATGAATCGCCTCACCCTCTTGGCTGGCGACACAACCGCCTACACCGATGACCACATCGCTGCGGGCATCTTTCAGGGGTTTCCAGCGGCCTAACTCACTGAAGACTTTTTCCTGCGCCTTTTCGCGTATTGAGCACGTATTCAGCAACAGAATATCCGCTTCGGCTGGATTGTCAGTTTTTTCTACGGGACCGTCATCAGCGAGCACGTCCAGCATCTTTGCTGAATCGTATTCGTTCATCTGACAGCCGTGGGTTTTGATAAATACTTTTTTTGTCATGGCAGCCGGATTTTCCGGTGTTTTTCTTTGTAGTGAACGTTGGAATATGAAGGGTACACGGTTTGCACCGAAGCTGCAGTCAACACCCCGATTTGAGAACTCATTTGAGGCCAAAACAGAGAGCCACGTGGCAATTTAGTGACCATATGCTAAGCCACATTCTACGCTACTTTTCGCCCGCACCGCACCGGGTCCTTACCCAAACCGCAGAGCAAGCCACCGTTTATCACCGATTGAGCTCCATTTCAACGCGAACGGCTTCATTGAATCTGGCTGATGTTGGATTCAGGTGAACGTATGCATCCATAAAAATAAGAAATTGCGTTTCCGAAACCCGATGTGCCTGATTGCGAATCGCCGCATTCAACCCCGACAACGTTAACGTCGCACCCGCGCCTGAATTCACGCTTCGGTTTACGGCTACACCAATGAGTGCCGCAATTTCTGCTTGTCGTTCAACATTCATATCGACAAACGGCGTGCCATTTCGTACCGCCTGATACCAACTGTAGGTGTCTTGATCGCCATCGTATAGTTGCCGAACCAATGACTCAGTGATATAGCCACTACCCTCTTGCTGAAACTGCCAGACATGAGCCGCTTCGTGTCCTAACAATCGCAGACCATCTGATGTGAGCGTGTTTTCGGGCGTGAAAATCGACTCACCATCGTCGAACCGTCTTGGCATATAAATCTGATTGCCGACGACGTGCGCATCCATACCCAACTGCTGTTTGAAACCACCGGTAACGATGATGATTTTGTCGTAATCGATACTGTTACCGAACAAGTGAGACAGGTAGGCGCGTTCTTCGGGGAACAAACCTCGCTCGCTAACACCACCGCGTAACCTGTCGAGTGTTAACAACAACGAGTTCAACGTCATAGCGGTTAGTTCAGGTGCAAGACTCAGAGCAAGCTGACCGCTGTTGACAATGGCATCTCTTAGTTGATTAGTGGCCTTTGCAATATCGCCTTGCAAAAGATGCCCAACGGCCTTGTGCAATCCATCTTTCCATTCCACTGCTATTTCTATTGGCCGCTTAAGAACCGTTAGCGTTATTTGTTGTATGTCTGCTGCCAAGGCGTCTACAGCCTCGCGCGCATTACCCAGAAAATCGATAAAACCTCGCAGGTTGCTGGCCCATGATTGCATAAAACGCGACGCCCGATTCGCAACGCGACCCAGCTCTTTACTTAACCATGAATGTTCAACCGACACTAACTCGTCATTGATCTCAAGTAAGCCCTGATCGTCTTCCAGTTTGTAAGAGGCCAGCAAAGACTCACCGACTGGATCGCCTACGAACAATGCGGAAAACAGCGCGCCCTCATCACCGGGTGAATCGCGCACGTTAAGCTGTTGATCTATTGCATGCCCAATTTCTTCGACCAATACTCTGAAAAGAAGCCCCTGCTGGCTTGGGGTATTTGATGGGTTGGCGCGGGCGTTGGCTATCAATAACGTCTCATTCAGAAACACTGTATTGGATTCAGATGCGTAAGCACCATCAGAACCATGCAATTGTGTTGCACTCATTAGCTTAACGTCAGGCAGCCAGGAAAAATCACTGCTTACTATGCGTTGCCGTAATTGCTCTAGTTGCTCGATATTGATGCTGGTACCGAATGCCGTTAAAAAAAGCCTATTGAACAATGGAGCATTCTCGGCCAAGGTCTGCATTTGCTGCTTGAATCGTTGCAGCTGCTCCTCTATTTGCGCACTTGTTGGCGCACTTGTTGGTTCACTTGTTGGCTCATTTCTAGGTGCACATTGGGGCGCATTTTGCAGTGCAGATTGCGTGCAACTCGATGAT
>CAKZUP010000135.1 GCA_937922945.1 uncultured Granulosicoccaceae bacterium | reverse complement strand
ACGAAAAAGAAATCAGTGCAGGACGATTAAAGCGGCTGTGAGACACATGTGCTAACTAACCATCGTCTCAATAAGCTCGGCAACTCGGGCAGATGCACCGCCTGAGCCCATTTTTGTCCGCACGATATCAAGTTCTTTGAGCATTGTTTCTCGATAGTTGCTATCGAATAAGCACTTTTCCAACTCAGCTGCCATTGCTTCAGGATTCGCAGCGTCTTGCACAAACTCCTGACAAATACGTTTGCCAGCGACAATGTTAACCAACCCAATATTGTCGATTTGAATCAGGCGTTTCATGATTCCATAGTTCAGCGCATTTATAACGTACATGACAGCCATCGGTGTACCCAGCATGGCGGTCTCGAGCGTTGCTGTTCCCGATGCGCTCAGAACCGCATCTGCAGCTCGCATGGCATGATAGCTTTGGGCATCAACAACCTTTACGTTTATCGTTGCGCCGGTTATCAATTCCTGCATCACTTTTCTATCGAGCGTGGGTGCGACCGGAATAACAAACTGCATGTTTTTATACTGCTTTGAAAGCACCTCAGCGCTCTTGAGCATGACGGGTAAATTTCGACGTAGTTCGCCGTTACGGCTGCCGGGCAATAGCGCCACCAACGGCGCGTCTGGCTCAAGTTGCAGATGCTCGCGAGCCTCTGACTGAGTAAACGCCGATTTGGCATCGTCAACGAGTGGGTGTCCAACGTAGGTAACGGGAATGTTTTCTTGTTCATACACGTCAACTTCAAATGGGAATAACACCGCCATGTGGGACACCAGGCTGCCAATGCGGTGTATGCGTTTTTTACGCCACGCCCATATTTGCGGGCTTATGTAAAACAGAACCGAAATACCTAAGGCTTTTGCCGTTTCGGCAAGCTTTAGGTTGAAGTCTGGGTAGTCAACAATAATTAATAAATCAGGGCGCCGCTCTTTCATCGCCTGCCTGAGCAAGGCCAAGCGACGCATGAAGCGCGGGTAGTTTATCAAGACATCCACAATACCAATGACGGCTAAATCACGGCAATCTAACGTAAGTTCCATACCAGCGCTTTTAAGCTGATCGGCTCCCATTCCAAAACTGTCGAACTCGAACCCGCGTGCCTGTAGTGCGCGCAACGCATGTGCTGCATGCATGTCGCTGGACGCTTCTCCAGCTGAAATCATTAGTGTGGGTCGAGGTGTTGCCGTCATGGTGGCTTGTGCTAAGCGAGTGATTGCTATGCCAAACAGCTTAAGACACAACTTGCTCGATTGTTTTGCAGACGCGCTGGATGCTATCCGCCGGCATTTCGGGGTAGATAGGTAAGGAAAGGCAGCGCTGCGCCACGTTTTCCGCATGAGGGTGTGATAGCTTTGCCGGCATACGGTCTACCATTGCTTCTTGCAAGTGAAGCGGTATCGGGTAGTAAATAGCAGAGGCTATTTTTTGTGTGGCCAAGGCCTGCTTAATCTCATCTCGTTTATCTGAGAGTATGGTGAATTGATGAAACACCGGGGTCGCTTCGCCCATAGCGGCAGGGGCGTTAAGCAAAGGTAGTTGCACATTAACGTTAGCCAGTTGTTCGCAGTATGCACGGGCCACGTTATGCCTGGCCTGGTTGTATTGATCGATACGCGGCAGTTTTTGGCGCAGTATGGCCGCTTGCATTTCATCGAGTCGGCTGTTGTACCCAATAATTGTGTGGTGATATTGCTTGGTGCTTCCATGTGCTCGTAATACCCGAAGCTTCTCAGCCAGTTCGGCATTGTTGGTACTCAGCATGCCACCATCGCCAAAGCACCCAAGATTTTTACTGGGGAAAAAACTGTGACAACCAATATCGCCTATGGCACCGATTTTTGAATCGTTAATCGCCGCGCCAAAACTTTGGGCGCAATCTTCAACGATGTGCAGTTGGTGTTTTTTTGCGATGGCACTTAATGCGCTCATGTCGCAGGGTAGGCCAAACAGATGTACTGGGATGATAGCGCGAGTGTTATCGGTAATGGCTTGCTCGACCAATTCAACGTTCATATTATATGTCGCGGGATCGATATCAACAAAAACGGGTGTAGCACCAACGTAGGCTATGGCTTCGGCTGTTGCTATAAACGTGAAGGGTGTGGTGATCACTTCATCGCCTGGGCCAAGACCCAGCGCGCGTAAAGCCAGATGCAATGCATCGGTACCATTGGCACAAGCAATGGCATCGCTAACGCCAAGATAATCGGCAGCTTCCTGCTCGAACTCTCGTACGTTGCTGCCCATAATGAATTGTGTGGTCGATAGTACGTCTGCAATGGCAGTATCGATGTCTTGTTTTATGGTCAGATACTGCTCACGCAGATCGACCATCGGGATAGGCTGGACAGATGTCATGATACGGGTTTGCTAGCTTGGGCAAACCCGTATTCTAGCGCGTTTAGCGCTGTCTTTTCAGTCTGGCGAACATCAGCAGAGCTAACAGGTAGAACGCGGCGCCACCACCGCTACTGTCGCTGCTGGCGGTTTCGCTGCTGGGCACCTCAGTGGGGCTGCTTTCCGCTTCAGGCTGTTCGTTCGCTTCACCAACTTCCGGCGTGGTGTCGGTGTTTGAGTCAGTCACGTTTGGCGCGGGGGTAGGCTCTGGTGTGGGGTCGATAATCACTGGGTTTGAATCGCTCTGCGTGCGGTCAACAGCTGCCGGCTCAATGGTATCGTTGAATACGTTGTTGTTCAGTTCAGTATCGAGGGTTCGAGATTCAACGCGCACTTTAAGCGTATCGGTAGTGGCGTTGTTGGCATCGGCCAGTACGCTAAAAGAACTACTGCCGCCCTCCCTTAGTGTGTCTTTGGTGCAGCGAAGCTCCGCTCCGAACTGTTGACAATCCCAGCCACTGTTGGCGCTGATAGACAACCAATCTGCATCGGCTCCCCATGTGGCTGTTAGTTGCAACGTGTTCGCGCCAAGCTCGCCGTTGTTGGACACCACCAAATCGATTTGTTCGCTTTGTTCGTTGTCTACAGCGCTAATGGCCAATGCCAGATCCGTTGCATACATTCTATTAACGCTGTTGATATCCTCTGCGCTGAGGGCTTCGCGTTGTCCTATGCTGACGCCATCGGGCACACTGATGCTGGGTTTACCGTTGCTGCTGAAGAAGTACTCTCCATAGTGCATGATTGAACCATAATCGTAATCGCTGAAGTCTGCCGCACCAGCTTCTATCTTGTCGAAGTTCAGTTCTTTGCCAGAAGAGACATTGGCAAGATTAACCGTTACGAACGAGTCGCGATCGGGCCGGGTGTGCTCGTGAAACAGACCAATCGCGTGGCCTATCTCATGGATGATGCTGCCCACCGTGCAGTTGTCAGCCAGCCACACGGTCTGCTCACCGCCTTTTTTACCAACATAGGAAGCGCAGCCACCGCCTAATTCAAAGTTGATGTAATCCGTGTATTCCTCTGCATTGTCGTCCCCTCGACTCACCAGTTTCACTGACGTGTTTCTATTCCAGTGGGTAATAGCTTCTTGCGCGCGATCGCGCTGAATTTGACTGACTTCGCCGGAAAACTGGTAAGGGATGATGCCATCGGTCCAGCGTTCAAATGCGCTCGACTGGCCTAATCCGCGGGGCTGCACCGTAATCGCGAGTTCACCGTTTGGCAGGACTTGGCCCAGCACCATATCGCCCTGTGCAACGGCAAACCCCTGAATAATTTCATATGGAATGCCGTTGTAGGTGCCGGTTAATACACCGCTGCCACCATCAAACAGGACTTCAGGTTGCGACAGCAGCGAAAACTGTTCATTGGTCTCAGCCGTTGTGCTAGTGGATGCCACAGAGGCTAGCATTGCTACAGCGATAGCCAGCGGCTTGCGATGGTGCAGCATTAAGTTAATTTTCTGATTTTTCATGCTGGACGAACCTGTCCCGTCTGTTTGGCGGTAATACGCCATTTGATTGGTTATCGGTCGCGTTGTGCGCAACGTGAATTACGTGTGCAAAAAGTGGGGTAGTGGCACGGCTTGGTTGCAAACAGCGCCACTTATTAAGCTCTTTCTGTGACGTATCACCCATCGCAAGGTATGCTTTTAAGGATGAATACACCAGCAAATGATCAAAGCCGGACGCATGGCTGGCGAACACCGACTGTGGTGCTTATTGCTGGCTGTCTTATCGCCATGCTCGGATTCGGTATCCGCTCGTCATTGGGGTTATTTTTAGAACCCATGACCGCCGATCGAGGCTGGTCGAGAGAGTCGTTCGGTATGGCGCTGGCATTGCAGAATCTATTCTGGGGTATCGGTTTACCGGTTGCTGGTGCATTGGCTGACAAATACGGCTCATCCAGGGTGATTATGGTCGGGGCGCTCACGTATGCTGCGGGGCTATACGGCATGGGTTGGGTGGAATCACCTGCCGGTTTGAATCTGTTTGCCGGGTTACTGAGTGGTTTGGGCATAGCGTTCTCGGCGTTCACGTTGGCGATGGCTGCCATGGTTCGTGTGGTGGGGCCTGAAAAACGCTCGCTTGTGCTTGGTCTGGGTACGGCGGCAGGCTCGCTTGGGCAAGTGTTGTTCTCGCCGATTAGCCAGGGCTTTATTCAGGTTATAGGTTGGTCGAGTACATTAACCATGCTTGCGCTGGTTGCGCTGTTCTTACTTCCACTGGCGATTGTATTGCCGGTTGTCACCAATACCAGTGCCGGTGGTGCCGGTGCAATGCAAGATGCCGAGCAAAGCCTGAAGGGCGCAGTAAAAGAAGCGTTTGGTCATCGCGGGTTTGTTCTGCTAACCACAGGCTTTTTTGTGTGTGGATTTCATGTGGCATTTATTGGGGTGCACTTTCCCGCTTATGTTCGCGATCTTGGTCTTGACCCCAATATAGGCGCTTACAGTCTTGCGCTGATTGGTTTATTCAATATTGTTGGTTCGTTCGGCTCGGGTGTTGTTGGCCAGAAATACAGTATGCGCTTGAGCTTATCGGCTATTTATTTTGCACGCTCCGTTGTTATCCTTGCGCTGCTGTTAGCACCGAAGACGCCAATGGTGATTTTAATTTTTGCCTCGGTAATGGGGATTTTATGGTTATCGACCGTGCCGTTGACTACCGGCATAATCGCTCAGGTATTCGGTGTGCGCTACATGGGCACGTTGTTTGGAATCGTTTTTCTGAGCCATCAGATAGGCAGCTTTCTAGGTGTTTGGTTAGGTGGCGTGATTCACGATAGAACGGGTAGTTACGATGGTATGTGGTGGGCTGGTGTGTTCTTTGGTGTTGTGGCGGCATTGATTCACTTACCCATCAATGAAAAACCGTTGGCCAGACTTCAAACCAGTACTTAGTGCATGTACCTTGGCCAGTTAGTAAAGCAAACAAAAAAACAAGGTAAGCCACTAAGACAGCCACCCAGACAGCAACTAAGGTAAGCAACTAAGGTAATCAACTAAAAAAGAGCGACGCCTCTTGCGTTCGCTCTATCGAGATTATCGCGATTAAGACACTGTAATTAGTGTTGCTTATTCGGTAACCGATGTTGCACGACCAGCACGCATCCCATTGGCTGAAAGTGAGCGTACAAACGTGGCTGTAGCAGGGCGGTTGGCGTTATCCCATGCTTGCCAAGTGCTGCCATCGGTTGAGTATTCCAAACCAAGGCCCGGGTAGTTACTGTTCATATCCAACACGCCACCTTGCACCTTTGCACCGGGCGGGGGAATGCGATAGTTAACGCCGGCAGCATCGAGTTTGGCAAATTCTTTGTTTGCTAATGCCAGCGCAAAGGATGCGAAGTCGGCGTTCAATCCGGCAGTATCGACCTGGCCAGATGTCGGGCTGAAAGTTTCGCCTTCAGCATACGGTAGTTCCCATGAGGCTTTGTGCCAGGCGCGTTCCGCAAGCGCGAGCATTCGCGGATAAATCATGTAATCGAATTGCTCTGGTGTGCGGATGGTTTCACTCCAGACAAAGCCTTGAATACCGGTATAGCCGGTGTAGCTGCCTCGGTTGGTGGCCGACCACGTATCGCCATAACGCGTGACTGACGTGGCTGCGTTTTGACCCAGATTCTCAGGCGCAAAACTAAATAACTTTTCAGTATCGAGTCGTCTTGTTGCCCAGTAATAACCACGTTCTGCTGGATCCACTTCATAAGGAAAATCGAAATAGAGGAAGTCGGGTGCGCCGATAATGTTCTGGAAGCCACGAGCGCTAAAGTCATTAGCCGAGGCAATAGCAGCTGACGCCGTATTAGCATTATCGTTTGCCAGTGCGACCCAATGGTTAATACCTGCATTGGTTGTGGCAAGTTCTGTCGCATTTAAATTGCTGTAGATGTCCTGATAGGCATACAGTGTCGAGATACCTGCATCTGCAACAATCTGCGCGACCTGGCTGACAAAGTAGGGTGTTAGATCGTCGCGTGAATTAACACCGGCTGTATTGTCAATGAATGCGCTACAAACCGGTGACTTTGCCCACGGTTGATCGGACGCGCTGGTGTCGGGGTTGGGGAAGCCAAAGCCGAGTAAGATATTAATGGCTTCATCGCCACCCATGTGCCAGATATCCAGATCTGCATTAGCCGCGGTGTACATAGCTGCTACATCGCCTACCAAGGTACGAATAAAATTATAGGTACCTACATTGCATGGATTAATAAAGCTATCGGTGTAGTTTTGCACAGTGACATAACGCGAGGTATCGTCCGGGTCGTCAAGTCTTATCGCCGTACTGTTCGCATCGCCCAGATTACGCGCGCGTACACGCATGGCCACCACTGCAGCGCGTGCATGTGCCGGCATGTCGAACTCCGGTATCACATCGATAAATCGAGCGTTGGCATACTGCAGTAAGTCAATAAACTGTGCTCGTGTATAAAAACCACTACCCTGATTGTTGGCGCTGGGGCCGGAACCCATTGCAGGCATAAGCGAGTTGGTTTCTGTCACCATGCCATTATCATCTACATTAAATGCACGACGTCCACCGACGCTTGTAAGTTCCGGCAACGACGGTATTTCCAAACGCCAGCCTTCATCATCTGATAAATGCATATGCAGCTTGTTGAGCTTGTATGCGCCCATTTGGTCAATGAGTTTTTTCATCGACTCTACAGAATGGAAATTTCGTGCAACATCCACATGCATGCCACGAAAGCCAAAGCGTGGAGAGTCACTAACCTCAACATAAGGGATGGAGCCTACGCCCGGTTGTACCAGAGATAAAAGAGATTGTGCAGCATAAAACAGCATGGCTTCATTGCTGGCTACGATGTCAATGCCATTGGCGTTCACGCTGAGCGAGTATGTGTCTGCCGGCATCGTGGAATCAATACTCGATTGCAGCGAAACGCCTGCGTTTGAGCTCATGAATTGTGTTTGTCTGTTTTGCAACGCATTGATACTCGCTGCTGGTAAATCAAGATTGGCAAATGAGAATCCCGCTCCGATGTCCAGAGAGCCAGCGCCAACAACGGTTGATGTTGGCTTGGGAATGATTCGACTGGCCGTTTCGTTAGCCGACACGGTTGACATTCGTGTGAGCAACGCACTGTTGCGATCAAATCGGTTCATTGATGTGGCAATAGGATTGGTTTCGCCGACAAACTCGAAGCGATTGTTGCCGGTAATCTCCATGGCGTAGGCATTTTCATTGGTATCATCATCGGTATTACGGATTAACTCTGCGCTGCCGTTCCGTGCTATCCAATACCTGGGTTGAAAGTCGGTTTCAACTAAATGACTGAACTCGGTGATCAGTTTGACCGACTTTACGCCACCACTGAAACCAGCGAATTGTTCGTTGGGTGCCAAGTAGTGCAGGTCGCCATTCACGTGCGAGAGCGAAAATTCGTTACTGGCAATTTGCAGAATGCGACGTGTGCTGTGAAAAAACAGTTTCCAGGCGGTGTCGTTCAATTCGCCATTGCTGTCTTTTATGTGTATGTTCACCACGCTGCAAGCGTTGTACTGCGCACCGAGTGCCGCGCACGGTATGACGTTTGTATCAACTTGATTTTGAACCACTTCATAAATCACAGCCGGAGAAGTGGGTATGCTTGCCGCTCGGTCCTGCCCACTTTTTAGAATTAACGGATCATTGGCGGTTGCGGCAACGCTATCGACGGGGGTACCTGTGTGACTTAACCCAGAGTCGAGTAACGATACTGTGCCGCCAGTGGTGGTATTGCCCGCTGAATCGTTACCACCTGAATCGTTACCAGCTGAATCATTGCCACCTGAATCATTGCCACCTGAATCATTGGTTGTGCTGCCATTGGTGCTTGTGGTCGTTTCGCCGGTGCTGCCAGTCGATGTCCCCTCGGTAGTGGAGCCGGTAGTGGTGCCGGTTGTGGTGCTGTTGTCGGGATTGGAATCTGTGCCCGACGATGAGCTACACGCAGTTAAAGCCAAGGTGATACCGAGCAGGGCAAAAAGCGGCAAAATTTTCATGTTCGCTGAACTCTTTTAAACAGGCTACATTATGCCCGTGTGTGTGATAATTTCCGAGCAGGCTTTGTCACATTGCAGCTCCGTCATTAGTTGTGATGCGATTTTGGGCGGTAATTCAGTGCGTCGCCGCTCATTTGTCACAGGACTGTTAACAGATTACGTGAATGCTATAAGAAAGCCGCTGGGCGTCGACTACGCTCGCTTGTTGTTGGTGAGCGCAATTTGGGGCTCGTCCTTCATCTGCATTGACATTGCCCTGGCTGATTTTTCGCCGCTTGCAATAGCCTGTTGGCGCATTCTTATTGCGTCTTTGGGCATCGCAATTATCTGCCGACAGCTAAAGCTAACAATTCCGCTTGATCTAAAAACGCTTGCACAGTTTGCGCTTATTGGCACATTAAACAGCGTTGTTCCGTTTACGCTAATCGGTTGGGGGCAACAATCGGTCAACAGTGCGGTTGCTGCGCTGCTAATTGCAACCACACCCTTTTCCACGTTAATCATGAGCCATTTCATGACCGGTGATGATCGCTTTAGTATGAATCGCCTGGCCGGTTTACTGATTGGGTTTAGTGGTGTGGCCGTGTTGTTTATTCATGAGTTGGTTTTTGCCGGTAACAGCGCTGTCAGCATGCTGGCCATTTTGCTTGCAGCGGTGTGTTATTCGTTGTCGTCATTGTACATTCGCCGCTTATCGCATCTACCGGGCTTGGTCATCGCTTCTGGTTCAATGTTGGTTACGTGCGTGGTGCTCGTGCCTTTATTGCTTTGGCATAGCCCGCCGTGGCAGCAGAGTTCGTCTGCGCAAAGCATAGCTGCGTTAGTGTTTTTGGCTATCGGTCCAACGGCAATAGCTCATATATTAAGAACGCAAATAGTGCAAACCAATGGCGCCGTATTCATGTCAAATGCCGGTTATCTGATACCGGTTTTTGCCACATTATGGTCGTGGTTGTTTCTATCTGAATGGCCCTCTATGGCGCTATGCGTTGCCATTATCCTGATATTTGCCGGTATCTATCTTGGTCAGAGGGGGCGGCCTGTGCAATCGAATCCAGTTTCATCAAAAACCGTATAAACAAAAGAACTGTGCTAGGCACGTCGGCACGACAGATGCACTCTATAATAGAGACTAGCGGCGCCTTTTGCGGGCCCCAGACCGAATACGATGACACAACGGAAAAGGTAACGAAATGAGCAAGAAAGCACCTTGGCTAGACCCCATGCCGGCAAAGCAATTCGACATGATGCGCGACATCGTTTCCGCGCCGAGTCCGGTTGGTATCGAATCAGCCATGACTTTGGGTGTGCTCAAGCCCTATTTTGATTCGTTTATGCCGAAAACCTGGCAGTTACACCAGCATGCAGGAAACGCAAGCGTCGTGTGGGATACGCACCCGGGTAAGGACGACATGTTCTCGGTCATGATTGTCGGGCACGCCGATAAAATCCGCATGCAGGTCCGCAAAATCGGGCCAGATGGAAAGGTCTGGATCAACAGCGATTCGTTTTTACCCTGTACGCTTATTGGTCATGAGGTCACGTTGTTCAGCGAAGACCCAGATTCACCCGGGAAATACCGCTCCTTGAATGGTGGCACCGTTGAAGCATTGGGCGCCATTCACTTTTCCGAAATGGGGCATCGCACCGGAGACAAAGGGATTCGTCCAACGCAGTTGTACCTTGATTTGCAAATCCACGGAAAAAACAAGGCTGATCAAATTAAGCGACTGGGTATTAAAGCGGGCGATTCTCTGCTATTGAAACGACCGATTAAACGCGGCTTTAGTCCGGATACGTTCTATGGTGCTTACCTTGACAACGGTCTGGGTTGTTTTGTCACTGCAGAAGTGGCCAAGTTAATGGCGGCAGCCACCCGGTTGAAGAAAGTACGCGTGCTATTCGCTATTGCATCTCACGAGGAAATCGGTCGTTTTGGTAGTCGCATACTGGCCGGTGTTCATAAGCCAGACGCACTTATTGCCGTTGATGTAAATCACGACTATGTTGCAGCACCCAACATTGGTGATCGCAACATGACTCCGTTAACCATGGGTGAAGGCTTCACCATGTCGGTGGGCGCTATTGTCTCCGAGCAGCTGAACGCACGCATCAAGAAAGCGGCAATCAAGCATAAGATTCCGATGCAGCTTGATGTTACTGGCCGCGATACCGGTACCGATGGTATGGCCGGGGTACTGGCTAATATCGACAGTGCCGCCACATCCATCGGTTTCCCAACGCGTAACATGCACACCATATCCGAGTCGGGCCACACCGGTGACGTTCTGGCGGCTATCCACGTTATTCATCAAACAATAGCGGCAATGGATAAGGAAAAGGGTGATTTGAGAGAAACCTTTAAAACCACGCACCCTCGGCTTGATAAGACGACCGATCTGGTCCATCAGGGCTTTGACAAGCTGGAAAACTGAGACTGCATCGCTGGTTGAGCTCGGTGTACAGGTCGTACGCCGAGAAATGCAAGTAAACGTTAACTCACTGAATAACCGTGGCTGAATGGGTCAATTGCTGCGCAAATTGGCCGATAAACGACTAGTGGTGGAGGGTAAATGGCGTCCCGGGAGGGAGTCGAACCCCCGACCTGCCCCTTAGGAGGGGGCTGCTCTATCCAGCTGAGCTACCGGGACTCAAGGACGATCTTCTTGCCAGCAACGAGTATAACGAAATTGTGCGTGTCTTTGCTGTCGGGTTTGATCTGGGCTGGCGTTGCCGCATAGACAGAATGTTAATTAAAGTCTTTCAGAGATAAAAAGAATCGTTGGAAGATAAAAGAAAGAGCTTTCGGGAATTATACAGTATGGCTGAATCCAATCAGAGTTCGTATCCGAGCACCGAGCGTCGCGATTACGATCGTGTTCAAGATGCGGTTGGTCTGGAGGTCAGGCGACTACATGAGCTGCCGGCTGCAGGTGAAGTATCCATCAGCAGCGCGCCTACCGGCAAAGTGCGGCGAGCCAACAAGTATGATATCGAAGGCTATGCGGATGTGAAACGCGATTATCCAGCCGTTGCTGAATATGTGGCTGAGCTTGAAGAACGTATTCGTCAGCTGTTGCTCGATGGTGCAACGCCATCCGAATCACCCACTCATAAGGTGAGCTTGTCGGCCAGTGGTATGGCATTCGCCGATGATACCTTGTTGTATCCGGGAGAGCAGGTTGGTATTAGTATTACGTTGTTTCCGAGTATGAGACGAGTGGCTTGTGATGCGCGTGTCGTATCCGCTGGTGATGCACCTGAAATTGCGAACGGCGAAAAGCACACTTACCGACTTAGCTTTGTACGCATAACCGATGCAGATAAAACCATTCTTGATGAGCACGTTCAATCTTTGCTTCGCAGAATTCCGCTAAGTGCTGAGTAACCTCGGTATTCACTTGGTCCGTATTGATTGAGTTCAGCGCTGAAATAATGCAATAGGATTCATCGCTGGTCAGATAATGAAGCCAGTGTTCGCTGCAGAATAAGTTGGTTAGCGATAGCGTAGTCTCGGTCTTATCGCTCAAGTTCATTTTCGCAGTACGCCATTTTCCCATAGTGCCCGGCACGCTGCTAGGGTTTTCCCTCACTGTGCATTTCTCCAGTTTTGTTTTGTGCTCGTTTGTAGCAAACTAAACCGTCATCGACTTTAATGATTGCGAACGATTCGCAACCGGTCGAATCGATCGAAAACAGTAAACAAAGGATTGTTTATGTGTACCTCACTCGCGTTATTATTTTACTTTCTTGGCGCATTATTCAGTGGCTTCTTAAAACGGCTGAATTCGCTTCCCCGAACTTTTCTGTTCTGCTGCTTGTGGCTGGCGTTCAATGCTGGTTTTACAGGCAGTGCCTATGCAATGAATTGCGCTGATGAATCGGGCGCTGATAGCTTCTGCCAGACTCAGCACGACCCGGGTATTGTGCGAACACAGGGCACGTTGCTGCGCCATGTTGGAAATCCTGTAGATGTTATAACGGGCGCAAAGCAACAACGGGAAATAGACTTCCAATCATTGGCATCGCCGCTACATTTCAGTCGCTACTATTATTCAAATCGCGATGGTGTCAACGCTGGGTTGGGAAGGAATTGGCGTCACACTTATCAAGTTACTCTGTTTTCGATTGATTCGAATCGGCTACAAATTCAGCTGGCAAGTGGTCGACGGGTAGATTTTCAGCGAATACAAACGCAGACGAATAGTGACATTTACAAGGCAAACTCGGAGTCGGAGGGGTACATCATTGTTGGCGATGAGCCTGAGTGGTACGTGCCAGATGGTCGCATCTATCAATTCAAAGGTTCTTGGCTAGCGGGCATAAGGTATCCTGACAATCGGCGTTTGCAGCTAAAATATCGCAACGCCCGACTACACTCAGTGGCGGATTCGCACGGTGCTGTGCTACGTTTCCATTATATTCAGAGCACCCAGCCCCTATCCGATTTTGACAGCATACAAGCTGGCAGAATTCCGGGATTGTTGAGTCATGTTGAATTGCCTTCCGGCAAATTCGTTCGCTACTTCTATGATGAGCACGCTAACTTGATTAACGTTGTCTTTGCAGAAGGTGAAACAACTCATTATCAGTACGGCCTGACAGACTTCCCATCTCATCTGACTGAAATAAAGACTCAAAACCATACCGGGATATCGACCCGTCGCTGGACTTATGATCAACAGGGTAGGGTGGCGCGGTTCGAATCTGCGCAGCCTAAGCATTCGCTGAATATGCGCTACCCGGATATGCCCGATGTGGCTGGTGTTAGTGAAACTCAGGTTACCTTTGATGATGGCAAAGCCTATCGATATCGTTGGCGTGAAGACAAACCCACTCATTCCAGTCGTGTTTTTGAATTAGCGATGCGTGATTGTATAAATTGCCCGAGCGTGCTTTTGAAATCTGAAACCCAGAGCGGACAAAGTGAAAAATCCGTTCTCGATGCAATCGCTAATCGACAATCGGGTAAAGTTAAAAAGAATTCCGAGAGCACATCCGCTATTGCTGATTCAAACGGCCGTGCAACGTTTATGGAACTATCCGAACTGGAGGCTGTGCCGCATTCACTCGATTATTTGGGCGACGTCGATCTTGCCGGGGTTAAGCATCGATTCCGGTTTGAGGTCAATAGAACAGGTGAAGTGGTTGATGTCGCGGTAGGTAATACTTCGTTGTTCAAGCTGAAAGAGAAGTGGCGTGAAGGTAATATTGAACGTTGCGACAGCGAACCGTTGTTGGAGCGTACAAGGTTTAACCCGGAGCCAGCACAGGGTTGCCTGGAAGACCTGATTTATCTTATCGAGCTTATCGAGCATGTACATCGAATCGGTCCGAAGGCCAGTTTGTCGGATGTCCGCGATTTGCATCGTAGTGCCAATTCGCCTAATCCTGCTGCGCAATGTCTTGTCAATCCATTTGCCTCATGCGATGAGTTGGAAAGAAATTTTGAACTGGCACAACTCTCTTCTTGTGCTTACGGGCCACCGTTGCCTGGCTGTGGTTCAGATTGGCAAGTGATTTCTGCCGCATCCGTAGGGCTATCAACGTCGAGCTTTGATAATGGTTCCTTCGCCAGTACGTTGTTTTATAACGCTGTTACCGATGAATATGTTCTGGCGTTCAGAGGAACAGACGATTTCGCCGACTGGAAAGATAACCTTTTACAAGCCAGCGGTCGCGCGTCCGATCAATATAAAGCTGCTGTCTCTTTGGCGCAAACCGTACAAGGTGTTTTACCTAACGCGCGTTTATCGTTTACCGGGCATTCATTGGGTGGTGGGTTAGCCACAGCTGCAGCACTTGCTATAGATTCCACTGCGTCGGTATTTAATCCGGCGTCGCTGCATCCAGATACTGCGAGTGAGCTGGGTCTTGATTACAACAAAGCGGCCTTGCAAGTAGAAGTTACTACGGTAGATGGAGATTTACTGACGGCCATACAGGAACCCAAGCCCGATAAGTCACAATGGATTCAACGATATCGTGCCCCAGGTCAGCATACTATGGTGGCTGCGCCGTCGAATGCATGGGTAGAGCAGCAACAAGCTGCTGCGGGTTTTTTAGCCGGTGCTAAAGGCGTTATTCTTCACGCCATTGAAGCGGTTATGGAAACACAGCAGGAGCTGTTATTGGCATTATGTGGGACTACACCCGAACGAGTGTAGCCCCATACAATCGTTACGGCGCAAACAAGACCGAACTGTTAATAGTCTGTTTTGGTAGATTGCTTGCCGACCAATACACGTCAAGTGCTTCGGTTCCGTTGGATTGGAAGTAGGTGACTTCGATATCGTGTAATCCCGATTCGAGCTGAATAGCGCCTTGTTTCTCAATCACGCCGTGCTTGCCATTGTTATCCACGACCAGAACGTTGTCTATCCACAACTGACTACCATCGTTAGATGCGGTATAAAAGGTATACACATCGCTTTCGTTGATGAAAATCTTGCCTGTGAATCGATAGCCGTAGAACAATACGCCATTGCTTGGTGGCAGGGTGAACTGCGCGCTGCTTTGAATTGAAATCGGTGTTAGTGAATCGAAATTCGGCAGCGAGGTCCAGCTACCTTCATAGTATTCCCGTTGCAGATCCGATGCGGCTGGTGGTTCAACGGTATTGTTGCCACCGTTATCAACCGGGTCAGGATCGGTGGTGGGGGTGCCCGAGTTATCGTAGTTAAAATCAGCCGATGATAGAGTTGCATTGTGTAAAGCCTGTTTTGGCATACCCGCAGCAGACCAAGCGACATTCAGCGTATCCATACCACCGAGTTCGAAGTACTCAACCAACACGTGGTGCGTGCCGGCGCTTAGAAAAAGACTGCCGTTGAGCTCTCGATTGGCGTGCAAGCCATCGTTATCAATCAGTGTAGTGCCGTTTATGCTTAATCGGCTACCATCATCAGATGCCAGATAGAACGCGTACAGACCATCTGCTGGAACAGTAATATTGGTTGCGAATCGAAACCCGTAGTTATCGCTGACTTGCTTAGGTGCAAGAGAGAATTGTGGCTGCTGACCAGACGCTATCGGTGTTAACTGATCAAAGTCTGGCAAGCTGGTCCACTGGCCCTCAAAGTATTGATAATTGATTAACCCATCTTCATCACCAGGTTCGGGTGTTGTTGTGGATGTGCTGCCCGATTGGCTTGTTAGCACAGACAGTGGTATGACTTGTTTAAGCATCCCCGGACCTTGCCACGAAATCAGCAAAGAATCGCCGCCGCCGTACTCAAAGAAATCAACAACGATATCGTGCTCTCCCGCTGGGAGATTGATGTTGCCTTGTTTTTCTATTGGCGGATGCAATCCATCGTTTAGCACGACAACCTGACCATTGATTGACACGCGACTTCCGTCATCAGATTCAGAATAGAACGTGTAGGAGCCTGTTGTCGGCACGCTAAGCTTGGCTGAGAATTGCATGCCGTAAAAGTCATCGCGTTCGCGCGCGGTAAGAACGAAGCCTGCTGATTCGCCTTGCTTTATGGGTGTTAGGCTTGAAAACGCTGGCAATGATGTCCAGTTACCTTCAAAGTATTTGTAGCTCACCATACCGGGTGTACCAGTATTACCGGAATCTCCGTCAGTCGTGCCGGTATTACCACCGTCAGTATTGCCCGCGGTTGAACCAGCGGTAGTGCCGTCCGTACCGCCATCTGTACCATCGTCGGTGTTGCCGTCGGTGTCGCTGCCGTCATCACCATCTGTTGTACCGCTGGTGTTACCCGCATCGGCAGCGTCGGTGTTGCCGTCCGATGTACCATCGGTAGTATCGCCATCCGTTGTGCCGGTTTGATTAGAAACGCTGCCATTTGAGGCGAGGGCGGTTGTAGGAATCGATTGCTTGAATATGCCCGGGCCACTCCACTTGACATCGAGACTGTCACCACGTGTGTATTCGAAAAATTCGACCTTTAACTTGTGTGTGCCAGCGCTAAGTGCAATCGTGCCTGACTGCTCAACGACAGGGTGCAATCCATCGTTATTGACGATCGTAATACCATTAATGCTTAAACGGCTACCATCGTCAGATGCGGTATAAAATGTGTAGTCACCATTTGCCGGTATGGTTAAGTTAGCGCTGAACTCAAACCCGTAGAAATCATCTTGTAAGCGTGGCGTCAAATCAAAGCCAACAACTTCACCTTCTTTAACGATGGTTTCATTTTCGAATGCGGGTAATTTGGTCCACTGACCTTCATAGTATCGATACGATACTTTGCCGGGAATTGCCGGGCCGGGGTTGGTATTGCCAAGATAAGTTTCTTCTAAAGGGCTACCCAAATCAAACGCACTGATGGGGCGTTTATCGATAGTGGGGCCTGCCCATGATGCGAGTAGGGCATCGCCACCGGTAATTTCAAAGTATTGCACCTCAATATCATGCTGGCCTGCGGTTAGCGTTGCGGTGCCTTGTTTTTCCAATTCGAAAGCGTGTGCGCCATCGTGGTCAACAACGACTTGGTCGTTAATAATGATTTTACTGCCATCGTCTGAAGACAAATAAAACGTGTATTCGCCGCTGACGGGTACGTTGATTTTTCCACGGAAACGAAACGCGTAGAAATTGTTTTTCTCTTTTTCAGCCAATGAGAAATCGGCTTGCATACCGGTTTTAACCGGTGTCAGTGTGTCGAAGTCGGGTAGTTGCCAAACGGGCCAGTTTTCTTCGAAATATTCGAACGCAATATTGGGTGATGTGTCTACCGCCGAGTTAGGCGTATTTTCCGGTGCCACGTTAATCTGAATGGTGTAGCCTTCACTGGGCGTTCCATCTGCATTCAGGCCGAAAATCCAGTAGTAGCCGGGTACCAGTACGTTTGGATTCGAGTTCATGCTTAATTGATATTGACCCACATCGGTTTTGATGGCTTCAATTGGCACGAAACGTTGGTCAGTAGTGTGGTGGTGTGTTATCGCTACCAATCGCAACATATTGAATTCAACTATGTCATCACTGCCCGATAGTTCAACGACATCACCAGGGAGCGCATTGCTGTTTGCATTGGTTATGGTTGGGCGAGTTACAGGGTCTCCCAGTTCATCAAATAAATACGGTGGTGAAAAAATTTCACCGTTCTGGTGATTGGTAGGGCATGCGCCGCATAAGCCGCCGCCAGCGGAGAGTACGCGCCCATCTTTTAACAACAGTGCTACTGAATGATAGTTACGTGGCTTATCATGTAGCGATACTGCTCTCCAGCTTTCCGTGTCCGGGTTCCAAATTTCTGGTTCCAACACGGTGCCTTCGTCACTGAATTGAATGCCACTGGAGTTACCACCAATAACCAGCACTTCGCCATTGGGCAAGACTACGCTGTTCTGCATACTGCGAACATGCTTCATTGGAGCTGTAGGCGTGATAATCGGCGTGGGTCCGTTCACATCCATTGTCAATGCGGTGTTGGTTGCGTTCGCGCCATCGCCGCCACCGGCTATTAACATTTTTCCAATGTCATACATAACTGTGGTGTTGTAGAGTCGCGACACTTCGTTTTCTTCGCGCTCACCATGCTCGTGAACCGGATCTTCCTGGTTCATATAGATCGATAAAATACCGGGCATGTGTCCCGGATGAAACAATGAGCCATCGGGTGCCACGTTGAGTGCCGGGTACCAGTCGTTGTGTATCACGTTTTCGCCATCAAGAATGGTTTGCAAATCTATTTGTGGCATTAAACTCCAGCCCTTGCCATCGGTCCAAATTTCCGGATAAGGTGCCGCTGTGGTGCCTAATGATGTCAGCACCTGGCCAGACGCCAATGTGGTACTGGTGGGATACCAACGCGTCATTGCCATGGGTTCAATTTCAGTGAATTGGTCAGTGTCGAAAATACTGGTACTCGACACGGTGTTACCACCGCCCGCGACGAAAATTCTGCCGTCTTCGAGCATCGAAACGCCGGCACAAAACATATCGTGAGTACTGTTGGGTGTGTCTTCAAATACGCCGCTAATCGGATCGTATATGGTGCCATGAGTTGATTCGCTTGGACCGCCAAAACCATCCACTTCCTGAGATGACCAGGCGACGATACGACCATCGGGTAAGTTTGCCGCACCGGTTGCAATCAGTGGCCAGTCGACGGTCTCTTCCCATCTGCCCAAGCTAATCCAATCTTCCGGATCGACGGCAGCGCCCAGGCCAGGCGGTTTTACAAAGGGTTCATAGTTCTGAGCGAGTTCTGCCCAGTAGTCATCACCACCACCAGTTTGGGCAACCGCTTGCGGCTCCTCTTCTTCTGATGTAGGCGTGTGATCGTGGGAGCTTTGCCCGCTGCATCCAGCGAGCATGAGAAACAACGATGCCGTGGCAACACTGAGTGCCGATCTGCTCATTGTCGGTTGATCTGCTGTTCTGGCTTTTTTCATTGTCCGC
>CAKZUP010000134.1 GCA_937922945.1 uncultured Granulosicoccaceae bacterium | reverse complement strand
AACCCCTTTGCACCATAGTCGTTAGTTAATTCAACCGCGCCCTCAGGTAAGCTTGCGCCATTACCCAGCTCGTGTACCTCAGCTGGAATGTTAAAAGCAAACCAGTGCCACCAGCCAGAACCTGTTGGTGCATCTGGATCGTAAACGGTGATGGCAAAACTTTTTGTGTCCTCGGGTGCGTTCGACCAGCTTAAGGCCGGCGAGCTATTGCCTCCTTCACAACCAAAACCCTGAAATACCTGATCGGCGCTCAATGTCGTGCCTTCGGCGATATCAGTACTTGATAAGCTCATGTCTGACGCGGTAGCTGGCATAGTCAGTACCGCAGCTAGCAAGAGCGCATAGAGTGGAGTAGTAATTCGCATGTAAGTGTCCTTCTGTTGATGAAAAGTGAAGGAGTAGTGTATGGTTCTGTGCGCTTACGCTCATTCAGATACCAATCAAATACTATCGGTATTCGATCAATTAAGCTTGGAACGAATGTTTTTTGGTTGAATGCCGAAACGTTTTTTGAATACATCAGCAAAATGCGACGGCGTTTTAAACCCACAATCGCTGGCTATTTCCGCAATGCTGGCAGAGCTTGTTTGCAGTAGACCCAAGCCTTTTTCCAGACGTGTATTCAGTAAAATCTTTGCAAAACCCTGATCGTTCCTGGCCAAGTGCCGCCGCATGGTGGGTTCGCTCATCGCCAGGCGAGCAGCAACATCTCCAGCGCTCCATGCGTGAGTAAGATCTTCTTCGATAATCTTTTGAATTCGGCTTAATAATGATTCTTCCAGCATAGTTGGCAGGTTTATCCCAAGCTCCTTTAACCACACTAACGGCTCTAACAGCCGATGGTGACGTATCGAGTCTGGCAGGTTGTCTGTTGCTAATGTGGTGTGTATAAGCTGCGCCGGTGTTTGTAGCTCGTATTCGTTGGAGCGTAGATGTTGAATTTGCGACTTAACGTGAGGGCTGGGGTTTGAAAAAACGGAAAGTACAGACTCGCTAGAGTAGGCAATGGCTAAAGCTCGATAGTCGTTCTCTTTAACCGGCATGTTTTCCATGGTGACCATCGTCTCGGGTGGAAAGATAAGCAAATCACCCGTTTCAGCAATCAGCTCATTATTCTGCGTATCAACCACGCGCTTTGAGCCGGACTCAACAAAAAACAAAAATGTCTGTCTGAAGTGCAAGTCCGGAAAAATCGCACTGGTTGCTTGCGTAATTTGCGCCACTGATACAGGTTTAGTAGCGGCTGGATGTTTGGTCTTTTGCATATATCAAGATTATTGTGCTTATGCTTCTTGTTACAATGCGCGTGTATCGGGCGCGATTTATTTCGAGTCGAGCTTATTTAATATACTGCGCAGAGCGATTAAGGTGTGAGGAAATTTGCAGTAAAGGTTGCCTTGATCGCATTTGTAAAGGGATTTAATGCTCCAGTTATTGAACTAACTGGTTCATTGAATTTTAAGCCAATCGCCGTGCAATTCGAAAGGTGTAATATCGTCAGAACTGGCCTCGACAGATGCCAGTATTATTACCAAAAGGAATTTTCGAGAAGAGCTTATTCTGGCCCTTGCGTGCACATGAAGGCCGTTCATAATCTGATGATAGTCAGAAAAAATGTAATTTTTACCTTGCAGCAATTTCGCAGATTCGACACACTGGGATGATGTTATTGACGGTGCTGCCTAATCTGTCATAAGGATTGCTATGAATCTATTCACTTCAAATTCAAACCGATTTACTATCGTTCTGTTGTCTCTGGTCTTGCTTCTGGCAGGCTGTTCCGATAGTGACAACAAACCTTCGAACGGGACAACAGGCGGCACGTCTGATGGCATATCGGAGGACTTAACCGAGGGTACAGCAGCGGGTACAACAGCGGATGTTACTGATGGCACAGCGGACGATGTAACCGGCGGCACAACGGCGGATGTGACTAATGGCACAGCCGAGGTAGCGACCGAGATAAGACTAGAGCTAGCGGCTGATAAAACCTTTCGAATCACTTGGGAGCCAAGAGAAGGCGCTCAGTCTTATCGCGTATTTGAAAACCCGGATGGTGTAGCAGGCTTTAGCGCAATCAGTGAGGCGCTTGATTCATCGAGCCTCTCATTTGATCATCGCGTTGCACTTTACCTACGCGTTAATGCGAGCTACTTGGTGGAGACTTGTTATGCGACGGGCTGTGTGAATTCAGAGGCGGTGTTTGTGACTGGTACGCTTGATGATGCGGTTGGTTATATCAAAGCTAGTAATGCCGAGGGTGGTTACCTGAGCCCCGGACAGAACGCGTCTCCAGCAGTGATTGGCGGCGACCTTTTTGGGTCGTCAATCAGTTTGAGTGCTGATGGCAAAACACTTGCCGTAAGCGCACCAGGCGAAGGCAGTGCGGCTATGGGCGTCAATGGTGATCAGGACGATAATACTGACCCGAGATCGGGCGCTGTGTATGTCTTTGTTCATGACAGTGAGCGTTGGCAACAGCAGGCGTATCTTAAAGCCAGTGGCCCTGACAGGATTTGTTGCTTTGGTGGTAACGATGTGTCGGCCAGCACATCGATTAGTTTGAGTGGCGACGGCAATACCCTTGCGGTCGGTACCACTCGGAACGACCGATTCACTGGTGTGATTTATGTAGGTGAGGTTTTTATTTTCACTCGAAGCAATGGGGAATGGCGGCAACAGGCGACTGTGAAACCCCGTGTGATAACAGATGCAGAAGGGAACACAGCCGCGAATCAATTTGGATACTCAGTAAGCCTTAGCTCCAATGGCGATACGCTTGTGGTTGGTGCACCCGATGAGCGCAGTGCTGCAACAGGTGATAACGGTAACCAGAATGACAGCTTCATATTCGCCGCAGGGTCGGCTTATGTGTTTGTACGCGCTGATGGGCAGTGGCAAGAGCAGGCTTACCTTAAAGCCAGTAACGCAGGTCAATTCCATCAGTTCGGCAGTAGTGTTGCGATCAGTGCGGATGGCTCTACCATTGTCGTGGGTGCACTGGGCGAAAGTAGCTTGGCTGCAGGAGTTATGGGTAGTCCGTCAAGCGCCGAGGTGGTGCAAGACTTTGCAAACGATAAAGCAGGGGCTGCTTATGTATTCGTCCGTAGTGGGGTAAGTTGGCAGCAGCAGGCGTTTATCAAAGCGAGTAATCCTGAAGGGGATGACCGATTTGGCGAAGCCGTCACGTTAAGTGCTGACGGCAATACACTTGCAGTAGCAGCCTCTGGCGAGGATGGTTCTGCCAAAGGTGTAAACGGTGATCAGAGCAACACCGATGGTTTTAATTCTTCAGCAACGGGTGCCGTTTATGTGTTTACGCGCAACAGCGGCAATTGGGAGCAGCAAGCGTATTTAAAGGCCAGTAATAACGGATTGGCCTGGGTTGCTCAATTTGGCAGTGCAATCAGTATCAGTGCAGATGGCAATACGCTGGCCGTTGGAGCGCGAGGCGAAGCCGGTTTCTCTAATGGAATTAACGGTGACCAATTCGCAGTACTGCCAAAGCCTGACTTCGGTCAGCCAAATGGCGCCATATACATAGGCGCTGCTTATGTTTTTACCCGTAGCGCTAACAATTGGCAGCAGGTCGCCTATGTAAAGGCGACTAACAACACGGCCGACGTTGACAATATTGGGATAAGTTTCGGCGAGGCGCTTAGCCTCAGTGGGGATGGACAAACCCTTGTTGTAGGAACTAGTGATGAAGCCGGTGGCGCTACTGGAATTAACGGTGATCGTTTTGATCGTTCAGCGCCGGGTGCTGGTGCTGTCTTTGTTTATTGAGTAATTTAGGTTGGGCGTGTTGTCGAGATTTGGTTCTTCAACTGATGCTCTAACCCAATATTCAGCCCGCCACAGGACCAGGCATTGCTTAGATGACCAACGACAACAAATCGGAAAACTCAGAGATTGGCCTATACCGAGAAATTGTTGATCTCGCACTTGCCGATGAGCTAGAAAATATCGATGAAAGCCAGTTGCGGCCCAC
>CAKZUP010000133.1 GCA_937922945.1 uncultured Granulosicoccaceae bacterium | reverse complement strand
CAAATACGATGCAGCGCCAGAGGGGTTGGATTTCAATCATTTTTTCTGGACAATCAGAGCGATGCATTCTCCACTGTTTACGTTGGCAAGAATCGCCAGCAAAGCACCTGGCGCCAATGTATACCATTCTGTTTCAACGGGGTACGCAGGTTTCCTCGGTAGCTTGCTTAGTTCACAAACACGAACGCCTTACATTATTTCAGAACATGGTATCTATACTAAAGAACGTGAGCTCGATCTTGCTCAGGTTGATTGGATACCGGAAGAATTAGATCCGTTCAAGGTCGGTTTAAACGATCACATGAATTATCTGCGTAGCGTCTGGATTCGCTTTTTCAGATCTCTTGGGAAAATGTCCTACGCATCTGCCAATGAGGTGTACACGCTGTACAACGGCAACCGTCTACGACAAATCGCCGATGGCGCTCCAGAGAACAAACTGACCATTGTTCCCAATGGCGTGAACGTTGAACGTTTTCAGAAGATACGTCGTGCTAACGATGCGCCCATACCACCTGTGCTTTGTCTTATTGGTCGCGTGGTGCCAATCAAGGACATAAAAAACTTTATTCGAGCAATGCGGGTTATTCGCGCAAAAGTGCCCGGAGCCGAAGGCTGGTTAGTTGGTCCTCAGGATGAAGACCCGGATTACACGCGTGAATGTAAGCTGCTTGTGGATAGTCTTGATCTGGGCAAATGTGTGAAGTTTCTTGGGTTTCAGTCACCCGATGATATTTTTCCGCGCATTGGTCTTTCAGTGCTGACATCGGTTTCTGAAGGGCAACCCTTGGTGGTGCTGGAAGGTTATGCCGCTGGTATCCCCGCTGTAACGACCGACGTAGGTAGCTGCAGTGAATTGGTTTACGGTGTGAACAATGAGGATAAAGCGATAGGTTCATCAGGTGCGGTCGTGCCCATTGCAAATCCATCCGAGTTCGCGGAGGCTGCGATTGAGCTGCTGAGTAATGAGGATAAATGGAGAGCCGCCAGCGCTGCTGCTATAGCGCGGGTTGAAAAATATTACGACGAAAAAGACATGATTCGTCGTTATAAGTCGATTTACGATGCGCAAATGGATCTTAACGATCCATTATCGGAGGCTGTGTAGTCATGGCTGGAATAGGTTTTGAGCTTCGTAAATACCTGGATGACGATTCGTTCACGGGCACGATGAAAGCGTATGGGTTTGCAGGACTCATCAGCGCGGGACCGTGGGTTTTATCCATACTGGGCGTTATGCTCATTGGTATTGTCGCGGTTTCCCAGAAAGTCGGTGGTCATGAAGTAAAGCAGTTTACAACATCGGTTACCTGGATGATGGGCGCGTCGTTAACGCTCACTGGATTACTGCAATTGGTCTTTACGCGATTCATTGCCGACAGGTTGTTTGAAGGCAAAGATACCATAGTCAATCCTAACTTGTTCGGCGCGATACTACTCACAACGGTGGTTAGTCTGCTCATAGGGGTGGTGTTGGCGTTTACGTTATTCGCTGAATCGTTTGCGTACGAAATTCTGATGATTGCGAATTTTGTAACGCTATCCAATGTCTGGATCGTGGTTATTTTTGTTGCCGGTTTAAAACGGTTCAAGCTAATCCTGGTTGCGTTTGGTTTTGGTTACGGCGCAACCGTGGTTTTATCTTCATTGTTAATGAGCTTTGGTTTACCCGGATTGTTGACTGGCCTGCTGATTGGTCACAGTATACTGTTGTTCATGATGCTTGCCGTAATTCTGCCAGAATACCCAGTGGTAGAAACCGTGCGAATGGATTTTTTGGAACGCAAAAATATTTTCCCTGTTCTTATCTTTATAGGGTTCTTTTACAACCTGGGCATTTGGGCTGATAAATTAATATTCTGGTTATACCCAGCTACGTCTGAGGCCATAATTGGTCCGTTGCGCAGTTCGGTTATTTATGATTTACCCATCTTTCTGGCTTATTTAAGCATCATTCCCGGAATGGCTGTGTTTCTGCTTCGAATTGAAACCGATTTTGCCGAAGCTTACGAGGGTTTTTTCAATGCGGTTAGAGGTAATGCCACGTTGCAGGAAATCGAGTCTCTTGGTAATGCCATGGTAGTGTCTGTCAGAGAAGGTATTTTTCAAATTGTTCGGATTCAAGGTGTAACCGTGTTGGTGTTGTATTTGCTAGGGCCGGCAATTGTTCAGTGGCTGGAAATATCCGATAAGTTTGTGCACTTGTATTATATCGATTTAATTGGCGTTGCAGCACAGGTGCTTATGCTGGCCGTACTAAACGTGGCTTTTTATCTCGACAAGCTGCGCGATGCGCTTATATTAACACTAACCCTATTAGTGACAAACACGGTATTTACGTTAATCACTATAAAACTTGGGCCGGTTTACTACGGTTACGGATTCGGCCTGTCAATGACGCTAACTGCGTTTGTCGGTATGTTCCTGGTTTCTAGAGAATTGGAGAATATTGAATTCAGAACCTTTATGCGAGAGCGTAACGCTGAAGAGGTTCCGGGGTAAGTCATGAACACGTTTAACTTCGATTCTGCGCGCCATATTTCCCGAGTTGTTTTCACACTCGTGGCAGGTTTGTCTCTGCTTCTGACGTTGTCCGGCTGCGCGTCCATGTCAACAAGCCAAAGTGAACTTTATGCTGGCGATCGCTGGGTTGTTCTTCCAACAATTAATGCAAGTAAACGATCGTCTGCGTCCGAGATTAGCGAGGCCATGCTTGAAAGTTCATTGCGCGCGCGTGGTATCGATGCCATTCAAATCTATATCGATACCAGTTTGCCCGTGGCTACGTTGTCGCAAGCTCAAACGCTGACAACTCTGCTTGAAAGTGCCAAAAGCACCGGTGCGCGTTATGGTGTATCGGCAACGATTTATCAGTGGGGTAGAGCAAAGCTTAATGGAAGAGATGCGCGGGTAGAACTGGCGCTGAAAGTCTATGATCTGGCCAGCGCGCAATTAGTCTGGCAAACAGATGATATTGAATCGTCCCGATTATCCGGGTCGGTTACAAAAGTTGCGAACAAGGCCATAGTAAAGATGGTCAATCGAATGAACCTGGTAACAGGCGTACACCCTGAAACCAACCGTAAGCAACAACAACTCGCCATTAGCACCACCAGTGAAGCGCTGAGCATCAAAGGTAACAACTCGCCCGCGGTATCCGCACTGGGTTTTCGAAAAGTGGGCATAGATGCAAACGGCTTCAGCGATAAAGTTCAGCGCGATTTTGTTGGAGAGAGCTTGGCTATTTTCTACGGGGCTAATCCACCGGTCGATGAGCTGAGTCAGTTTGACCGGTTAGTACTGGAGCCGGATAACGTTAGTACCGAGCAACTTAAAGCACTCACGGCTAATGGCGCTCGAGCTTATGCATATTTAAGTGTTGGAGAGGTGGGTCCTACTCGATCTTATGCAAATAAGGTGAGCAAAGACTGGGTACTTGGCGTTAACGACGTCTGGAAATCGACCGTGCTTGATATGGCTAACCCCGGTTGGACGCAATTCCTCATGCAACGTGTGCAAGCACTGCTGCAAGCCGGGTATACCGGTTTGTTTCTCGACACCATGGACAGCTATCAGCTGTATGCGAAAACACCGGAGCAAAGGCTGCGACAAGAAGCGGCCCTGGGTCGTTTCATTCAGAACGTAACACAGCAGCATCATGGAATAAAGCTTATCGCTAATCGCGGTTTTGAAGTCTTGGACCGGACTGCGCCGTACCTGGAAGCCATCGCCGCCGAGTCCCTGTTTGCATCATGGGATAACAGTGCACAGCAATACGTTGACGTACCTGCAGCCGATAGAGAATGGTTACTCGGTAAATTGAATGCTGCGAAAGAGCAGTTTGGTCTTGATGTTATTGCCATTGAATATATGCCTCCTGAAAGGCGTGCCGAAGCTCGTCAGGTCGCAGCTAGGGTTGCGCAACTTGGTTTTACGCCCTGGGTATCCACACCAGCACTCGATTACATCGGTGTTGGTACGATGGAAGTGATGCCTCGAAAAGTCATGATGCTCTTCGATAGCCGAGTACATGGCAAACAGGCCGCCACTGAGGTTCATGAACTGGTCGCGCCCATACTGGAATACTACGGGTATGTGCCGGTTTATCACGATGTTGCTACACAAGCGCTTCCGCAAGGTGAATTAGTCGGGCAATATGCCGGGTTGGTTACTTGGTCGAGTGGCCCTTACGCGGTTGACGGATTAGCTGCGTGGTTTAAAAAACAATTAGCGAATCGTTTACCGGTTGCGATGTTCGGTTCGCCCATCATACCCATGGACCGTGCGCTATCCGATTTATTGGGGCTGAGCGC
>CAKZUP010000132.1 GCA_937922945.1 uncultured Granulosicoccaceae bacterium | reverse complement strand
TCGAACTGCCGACACGGGGATTTTCAGTCCCCTGCTCTACCGACTGAGCTACCTGGCCATCGAGGATTTTGCGGAACGCGTATTAGACCGATTGACGCCGTTGGAGTCAACCCGAATTTCGAGGCGAACCCACGGAAAAGCCTTAAAAGAGCTTTCCCGCTTCGAAGCCGATTATGGTACCACTTATCGGCTCTGCCAACCACCATAAAACGGGCTATTTTGCCAAGTTACTGCTCCGGCTCTGCAGTACCACCACGGTTCATCACGAATAGCACGATACCCAGAACCAGAATGGAAGCAGCTGCCCGGAATAAGCTGCCGCCATCCGACTCCCCTTGGTGCAGCACTTCAATGCCCAGTGGCGATACCAAGTGGAAGAAAACCGCGCCAGCCATCACCGCTGAGGCCATCAGACCGCCAATTTGATGCCAGCGTCTGCGTGTGTTGCCAAACGGCTGATCGCCAGCACGCGACTTAACCCACAGCAAGGCCGGCAACAGCAGCACCAATGAGGTTATCAATTCAAACCCGCCCACGGCATACGCACCAAACTGCGTGAACAAAGAACCAATACCACTGCCAAGAAAGGTTCCAAGCCAATCGCCAATGGTTGAGAAAATATGTTGCGTATCCGGATGGTTGGTGAATTTATACGGCAAAGAGCCAAGGAATATAAAACACATCCAGGCAACAATCACCCAGGAAATAATCGCAACAACATATTTCATAACTAAATTCTCTTCCTAACACCTACAAAAACTGGTGTGAACAGTATAGCCGTAGTTACAGCATTGCTAACAACAATGTAGCCATAAGTATGTGCGCTTAACTATCACACAGTCGTAAATGAAAAGTTCTGCCGTTGTTACGATGGCGCCCTCACGCCCGAGCATAGTGAAACGAACAATCCAAACATCACACGGCGCCGCTGCTCTACTCCGTTATCTTAATAACAGGCCGATCGCTCACGTTCGACATATCCACAACCTTCCAGCTTAAGCCTTGAGTTCTGAAAATCCGTTTTTGTTTATCGGGATAATCAACTACATCGCTTTCACAGCGTTGTCCCACCACAATGCACTTAAGTACATTTTTTCCAGTATTGCTTATCGAGTGCGCTAAACCCCCTTTGCGGTATCCAAGAAAATCCCCTGCAGAAATTGAGACCGTCTCCTCACCAATTCTGGCTGTTGCCTCTCCGGATAAAACATAAACGCATTCATCTTCATTGTAGTGAACATGATGTTCAGTCGAATCCTTACCCGGCTGCACTTCCATAATATGAAACCCGAACCCGGTTAAACCAACCATGTCACCAATCGTTTTATTCATGCATTGCGCATTGTCATTTAAAAAATGCTGCTTTCCCAACCCAATCGTTTTTTCAATTTCAGACCTTGTCAATAAATACTGCTCTTTAGACAATTCTACGACTCCTCAGTATTGTTTCGGGTTATGCACGCTTACTCGTTCTCGTGCGGTGAATTCTGCCCGAAAAAGTGAAGTAATTCCCCGCAATAACCCACAATGGTATTACTACACAACATAGTAAGTACACATCTAATGCGAAGTGCGCTAGTTTTACCACTCGCACCGAAAAAGGATTCACTGTGGCACATTATCCCACCTTGCAACGCTACCTTACCAATACCCTGCCGATGAAAAATGCGCACTTGAAACTGGCGTGTATGGTATTAACCGCCAGCAGTGCGGTGCATGCATCCACAGTACTAGGCAACGAATCCGCCCCATTGCCGGGCCCTGAAGTACTCGAGAACGTGGTCGACTTAGGGCATAACGATCGCACAGTGTGTTTGCTGAACGAATCTGGCAAAACCTTTTGCTGGTGGAATAACGTGTCGGGCACTAGCGGCGTCGTTGTGCCACCGAACGAAGCAAATTATGAAAATTTAAACAGCGCACTAAACAACGATATCGCGGATATATCGCTAGGCGACACCCACTTATGCGGCTTCGGTAAAACAGCGGGCATTAATTGTCAGTTCTTTGGTAATCCACAAACCGATCTTAACCCCGGACTAGAAAACCCACCCGAGCCAGACGCAAGCTACATTGCCATGTCTTCCATCGCCACCAGCGACTTAAATCTGTGTGCGATTCAAACAGACAACCGAACCGTATGTTGGGGCTTTGTATCTGAAACAAATGCGGTACCGCCGGAGGCGCAATACTTAAAGCAAGTCGATGTGCATGTGGGGCGCGCGTGCGGCGTCGATTTAAACAATGATCTTGTTTGCTGGGGCACAACAACCATCGGGCCAAGCGTCGACCCGCAATTTGGTAACACCGACCCAAACACCATAGACAACATCAAACAAATATCCATGGGAGATTTTGGTAGCTGCGTAATCAATTTAAATGATGAACTGCAGTGCTTTGGCGGTATAAGTCGTTTCACACAGAGCTATGCTGGCAGAAAGTTCAGAAGCGTTAACACCCAATCGAACCGTGGGCCGGTAATGTGCTTTGAAGAAACCAACGGCAACCGTGCCTGTGAGTGGGTTACCAGTGTAGACGGTGTTATCCAACCTCCAAGATCGATATTGCCTGAAGGCACCACTGAGTTGGCATTCGCTTCATTGAACAGCAGCATCTGTTTTATCACTACCGATGAAAACATGGAGTGTTTCACTGTTGCCACCCGCTCAGAAGCGCAGTTTCCACCAGCACCTGCCAACCTGCGCCTTGAAACCTATGCAGAAAACAGCATTGAGCTCTTCTGGGACAGGCCGAGTAACTTATCGAACTTACCCGACTACGTTTCCGGTTATGAAATCTATAGAAACGATGAGCTTGTCGCACGCACAGACGTCATCACCAGCTATTTCGACAACATGTCCGATGCGCAAACCACTTACAGCGTCCGCCCTGTTCGTGGCGCCATCGCAGGACTTGCCACCACTATTAGCCGCACTACCGACACCGATCCGGTTACGCCTACGCCCCCAACAACGCCCACCACGCCGGTAACGGTAGGCGCCCCTATTATCACTGGCAACGTTTACTCGCCCACCCAGCAGGAAATAGTCTGGAAAATAGCCAACAACCCTGACGTTCGTTTCGATGTGTTCAGAGACAACGTGCCATTGGTTAGAGGCACAAGCGCGCAAAGTTTTTTTAGTGATGACTTAGAACCCGGCACCACGTATGTTTGGGGCGTAAGCGCAGTACTCAATGGTAATACAGTAGGCGCGTCCAGT
>CAKZUP010000131.1 GCA_937922945.1 uncultured Granulosicoccaceae bacterium | reverse complement strand
AGCGCCGCTGATATGCTGTTGCTACCAAAGCATGCGGATGTTTATGGAACGCATTAGTAACTACTACACAGCAACCCTTAACGATACCGTTGAATACCCGCCGCTCGATGGTGATATAACCGTCGATATAGCGATTGTCGGCGGCGGGTTAACCGGTGTGGCCAGCGCGGTGGAATTTGCAGAGCGCGGTTTTAGCGTAGCATTATGTGAAGCGAACCGCATTGGTTGGGGGGCGTCTGGTCGCAACGGTGGGCAGGTTACGGGAAGCTTATCTGGCGATAAAGCCATGCTTGCGCAGTTGCGTAAAAAGCAGGGCGTCGATGCCGAAGATTTTGTATGGCATTTGCGCTGGGAAGGGCACAACATTATTCGTGAACGCATTGCCCGTTACGATATTGCCTGTGATTTAACACCGGGGCATTTACACACAGCGTGGCGAACAGCGGATATCGCAGAGTTAAAACAGACTGTGGATACTGCACACAGTTATGGCATGGAAGACGATGTATCGTGGTTAACAAAGGAGGAGGTCCACGATAAACTCGATACGCCGCTGTATCATGGCGGCATACTCAATAAGCGAAGCTTTCACTTACACTCGCTGAATCTTTGCGTTGGTGAAGCGTGCGCAGCGGCATCGCTTGGTGCACAGCTGTTCGAACAAACGCCGGTGGTTAAGCTGGTTGGCGGGCGATCACCAAAACTCATTACATCCAATGGCACCATTCACGCTAAAAAAATTATCCTGGCCGGCAACGCTTATCATCGCTTGGCAAGAAAGCAGCTAAAGGGTCTACTTTTTCCTGCCATATTGGGCAATATGACTACCGAGCCGCTCAGCGATGAACTCGCACAACAAATCAACAAGCACAATTTGGCTGTGTACGATAGCCGAATGGTACTGGACTACTATCGACTAACGGCAGACAACCGTTTAATGTTCGGGGGCGGTACTAACTACAGCGGGCGCGATATCCAAGATGTGGCCAAAACGCTTATGCCAGCGCTTGTAAATACCTTCCCTGCATTGGCGAACACGAAAATCGATTATGCCTGGACTGGTACAGCCGGTATTGTCATGAACCGTATTCCATTGGTTGGCAAGTGCGATAGACACGTTTATTACGCGCAAGGCTACTCAGGGCACGGCATAGCCACATCGCACATACTGGCAGAGGTTCTGGCTGAGGCTTTAACTGGAACGCTTGAGAAGTTCGATGTGTTCGCTGACTTTAAACACAATAAAGTGCCCGGCACAGAATGGTTGGGTAACGGTATGTTGGCGTTAGGAATGTGGTATTACCAATTCAAGGAAAAGCTGGCAGGCTAAGCTGGTTTGTTACAAGTAAACCTAGAATTTATCGCGAAACGCATACCACGACATCGCAGCCTTCAACAGAACAGAGCGCGTGCGTGTGCCTCCTGGAAAGCGACCACTGGTTAGCAGGGCCATGGTGTTTAATCGTTTCTTGTCACCATCAATCGCTTCTGCAATGAGTTTGCCTGCTTCAACCGATAACGCCACACCATGTCCGGAATAACCGCTGGCACTGTAAAAATTAGGTTTTAACTCTCGTACGTAGGGTGCGCGATGGGTTGTTATCGCTAATGTGCCGCCCCATGCGTAGTCGATGCGCACATCGCTTAATTGCGGAAACACCTGTAGCAGCGGTTTTTTAACCAGCGCGGCAATATCGTCTGGAAACCGATACCCATAGGTTTCTCCGCCACCGAACAACAACCGATTATCGTGTGAACGACGGAAATAATTGACCACAAAGCGTGAGTCGAACACCGCATGGTCAGCGCTTAGGAGTCCCTCGGCTCGTGTGCCCAGTGGTTCGGTTGCAATAATAAAATTATTGATCGGCATCACATGCTGTTGCACCTGGGTGTTTAAACTATCCAGATACCCGTTACAGGCCAGAACAACAACCGGCGCCTGCACGTGGCCTTTACTTGTTTTGACAATGCAGTCTTTACCATCAGGCTCATCAATTGCCAGTACTTCGCTTAATTCAAATACCTTTACGCCACTGCTGCTGGCAGCTTTTGCCAAGCCTGTTGCAAGTGCCAGCGGGTGAATATGTCCGGCGCCATGATCGATCACGCCACCATGGTAAATCGGCGAATCAACCAATGAACGCAATTCAGATTGGGATAACATTTGGACGTGCGGATACGCGTAGTCATTGCGGAGTTTCTCAACATACTGTTGCGCATCGGCCAGTAAGCGTGGCCGGTGCAGAGCAGCGATTAACCCCGGTTTGTAGCGAGCATTGATGTCATAGTCGGCGCAGATCGTATGAATGGTGTTTTTAGCGTTCTCGCACACTTGCCATAAGGCGTGTGCGTGATCACGGCCATGGATTTTTTCAAGCGTTGTCTGATCAATGTTCAAACCACTGCCTAACTGACCACCGTTTCTGCCCGATGCGCCCCAACCAACACGATGTGCATCGACCACGATGACGTTGTGGCCCCGTTTGCTTAAATGAAGCGCGGTAGAGAGTCCTGTGTAACCTGCGCCGATAACACAAACATCGCAGGTGACATCCTCGTTAAGTTCAGGATAGGACGGGGTGTCACAGGTCGCGTGGTACCAGGATGGCGCGTGTGCGCCTTGCTCATCGTTGGCGGTAAGAAGTTTCAAATGCGTGGCTTTTAGCGTACTTGTATCGTGTGTGTATTTAGTTGGTTAGTAAAATCGTTGCACAGGCTAAACATTCAGCAGCAAATGCTCTCGTTCCCACGCACTAATGACCTGTAAAAAGGCTTCGGCCTCGTGTTGTTTTATAGCGCCATAGGTTGAGCAGAAATGCTGCCCGAACAAATTCGTAATTTGATCGTCGGCGTGGAATAAATCCAGCGCCTCAAGCAAGCTTCGAGGCAGAGAGTGCGCTAACGTATAGGCATCTATGCCGACTGCATCTCGCGGTTTTGAATTGGCGATCATACCCAGTAAACCTGCTGCCAGGCTTGCCGCAATAGCAAGGTAAGGGTTACAGTCCATGCCGACAATACGATTTTCTACCCGCCGATTAGCTGGGCTTGATACCGGTATGCGTAAACCAGTTGTGCGATTGTCTGTGTCCCACTCAAGGTTAATCGGTGCAGCGTCGTCGGGTACGAATCGTCGATAGGAATTAACATAGGGTGCAAGCATGCAAAACACAGAAGGCAAGTGTGCTTGTTGTCCGCCAAGAAAGCCATAGAACAGGTCGCTTGGTTCATCGTTGTCGGTATTGAACACGTTCTTACCGGTTTTAATATCAACAACACTTTGATGAATATGCATTGCGCTGCCAGGCTCGTTTTGCATTGGCTTGGCCATGAACGTGGCAAAGCAACCATTTTTTAACGCAGCTTCCCGAATCGAGCGTTTATAGATAAACACCTGATCGGCTAAATGCACAGGGTCACCGTGCGAGAGGTTTATTTCTATCTGGCCAGAGCCTGCTTCCTGAATGATGGTGTCTATTTCAAACCCTTGTGCTTCGGCGTAGTCGTAAATATCATCGATGACTGTGCCATATTCTTCTACTGCACTCATGCTGTAGGCTTGTCTTGAAATTCCTTGCCGACCGGTACGGCCAATAGGCGGTTCGATGGGATGCGTTGGGTCTGTGTTGGGTTTTGTTAAATAGAATTCCATCTCGGGTGCGACAACCGGTATCCACCCGTGCTTTTTATATTCCGCCATAACCTGCTTTAACAAGTTGCGTGGCGACAAAGGCACCGGTTTTCCGTCTTGATAGTGCACATCGTGGATAACTTGCATCGTTACATCACCAGACCATGGAACCGCTGTGGCAGAACTAAAATCCGGAACGAGCACAACATCCGATTCGGTCCATTGATCTGGCATGTCGGTTAAGTCGGCGTACTCGCCGGTAATAGTTTGAAAGAAAATGGAAATAGGCAGATACAGTGGATCTTTTTTGGCAAACTTTTTAATCGGCATGGCTTTGCCGCGCGATATGCCAGCAAGATCTGCAACAATGCACTCGACTTCATCGAGCCGACGTCCATTCAGCCATTGATGCAAGGCGTCAGGGAGTTCGTTAAGCCACTCAGGGGCTCCCTGTTTAACGCCCGTTGGCCGGTGCGAATGATTGTTCGCCGGTTTGCCTGAACGCGAGTTCGAATCAGCCATAATCAAGTTATCCAATAAACTGCAGTGTTCAACTTTTGTTGTTGTCAGTTATTCGTTGCCAGTTACAGGCCAACCCTGTCTTTAAA
>CAKZUP010000130.1 GCA_937922945.1 uncultured Granulosicoccaceae bacterium | reverse complement strand
CTAAGAAGCGCTAAGGGCGCTTTACGATGATTATCCTAATTTCTTACACATTGCATTGTGAAGTCTAATTTTAGCAACGAGTAGGGCTCGCGCAATAGCATTTAATTACTGTAAAGATTTGTAACCAATATCCGCCCTAACAACTCATGGTGACTAAGTCACAAACCGCGCACCCAAGCCGGTTGTAAGCTCTCAAGTTGATATCAACAATCCGGAAAAAGACATGAGTTTTACTAAAAACGTAGGTTCTACCGACAAAACAATTAGAATCATTGCAGGAATCGCTTTAATCGCACTGGCTTTCACCATGCTAGGCGGGTTTGCGTCTATAGGCGGTATTGTGGCAGCGGTGGTAGGGGCTGTGCTTATTTTGACGGCCATCATTAATTTTTGTCCGCTCTATCGGATATTGGGTATGCGTACTAACAAAATGTCCAATTAAACATTGACTTATGAATGACCCACAGACATGAATAATCACGCAATTGATAGCTAATCGAGATATGATAACTGTTCAATTTAAGAACGCGTGTTGTGTATGTCCAGTCGTATCAAAGAACTGCCACCCGAGCTTAAGCAACTAGCCCCCACTACGGTTGAGAAAGGCACCAAGCTATTTGGTGCCGGGGACAAATGCCAACAATTTGTGTACGTGGTTTCTGGCAATATACGAATAGATCTTGCTTCTGAATCCGGAAGCAGCCTCTTGTTGTATCGACTTAACGCAAATGATACCTGCGTGCTTACGACGGTGTGCTTAATGAGTGGCGATCTGTACAGTGCGGAGGCCGTTGTTGAGGAGGAGGCAAACATAATCACGATGCCGGCTAAGCAATTTTTTAACTTATTAGAAAGCTCAGCGTTATTTCGATCGTTTGTGTTCGCATCCTTTTCGCAACGTCTTAGTGCGCTTATGGTGAAAGTAGACGAAATTGCTTTTCGGTCTATTGAACGTCGACTGGCAAGTTGTTTACTTCACCATGCGAAAGGCGGCTCCACGGTGAACCTCACACACGAACAGTTAGCGACAGAGGTCGGCACGGCACGTGAAGTCATTAGTCGTAAGTTATCTCAATGGGAACGAGACAAATTTATTGCGAAAAAACGCGGTGAAATACAGTTACTGGCAATTCCAACACTAGATGCATTGTCTAACGATCGCTCAGAGATATAGGTTTTTAGTGTGTCAATCTGTACTGGATACATCGACACACGAGGGTGTTCATGACCATGCCACTGGAGTTTTCCATTCGCTAACTGTTGTGCCGTCGTGATCACGAACAAACTGATAGAAACCACCTTTTCGAGCTGCGCCTTGCATCCGACAAACCAAGTTGCAGGAGGGTCAACGGTTTGGCTTCTGCTAAACCTGAATTATTGTTGAGCCTTAGCGATTGCCCATGCGCTTAACGATGAACGCTCGTAACACAAGGAAGCCGCGATAAACCCACTCAAAAAATGGCTGCAGGCTGTTTATTTGTAGAATTTTTCCGAATATCGAAAAACCTTTCATCCGCATCCAAATGACACCAAACCCGCGGGGACCGCTCCGTAGCGTGCCGTCGGGTAATCGAACATGAAAGCGCGCTAGCACTTCATCTCTAGTCAATCCGTCCGGAATGGCACTATCAGCACAATCAGACACATCAACCCAGTCGAGTTCGCTGAGGCTATCGTGTTTTCTGTAGAAATCGATTTCACGACTGCAAAGTGGGCAGGCGCCATCGTAGAAGACCGTAGTGGTGCTGGAGTCTTGATGGCACTGAGCGTAGGGTTTTGTTTTCGTATCGACGTCACCGTTCATAGGAAACTACTTTCTGGCTGTGTACCGCCTTATTTACGTCATTAATCACTTGTTGGTTCAACTTGTTTTTAGCACTTTTGCTTAGTATTTGGCGTACATTTTGGCTTCTTACAGCACAACAAAGCCGGCCATGGCTGTCAGAGCCAGAGCACCGGCGCTATATTATAACTGAGTAATATTCCCCTCAACCTTCCTTCTGGGACAATTTGCACTCGCTGCTATTTTTGCGCGTATACAGCGTATACTAAGGTGCAAGACGCATGTTTGAGCCGAGCGATGGATAAGCTGTATACAGTAATGATTGTCGATGACAACGAAGACGATCGATATTCTCTGAAGCGCTACCTGAAAAGAACAAAGCTTGAGCTTGTAACGCTTGAAGTTGATGGCGGAAGAGAGGGTATCGAACTATTGACCACACCCGTTGATGTGCTGGAGAAACAATACCCAGGCGTAAGCGCGCCAGTGACTCTCTTTCTGGATATCAATATGCCATTGATGAATGGTTGGGAGTTTGTCGAGGAGCTTGAGCGCCGACGACACGAGATAGCGCTTAACCCCACCGTGGTTCTTATGTACTCAAGTTCCAATAGTGAACATGAAAAGAGTAAGGCAAAAGGTTATGCAGCCATCGCAAACTATATCGTAAAGGGCGACCCAACCCCGGAGAGTCTCAGGAAATCCATTCTGGCAAATCATGAATAGGTAGCGCTTCACGCATTGCACTTGTTACGGTGAATACCTGTCTCAATACATGTTCATCGAAAATCATCTCATTTCCTTATAACGGGTAAGTTATACCATCCACCTATGGCCATGCCTCGCCACGACTTCACTTATCAACGTCAGCCTTGTACGGAAAAGAGACGTAGAAGGTACTCCCATTGCCAGGTGTGCTCTCGACCTGTATTTCGCCTTTGTGATTATTAACCATTTTTTTAACAATACTGAGCCCCAAGCCGCTGCCGGTGTATGTGCTAGCGCAGTTCAACCGAGTGAATGGTGTGAATATTGTGTCAAGGCTATCGTTCGTCATCCCGATACCATTATCTTCAATAGCAATAACAAGTAAATCGTTGGCAGCATCGACAGTGTGGCTGATTGTGATCACTGGGTCGTTATCATTATACTTAACCGCATTCTCGATAATATTTTTAAACAACACTTGTATCTGACCTTTGCTGCCTGAAAATCGTGGTACGGACGATCTATTGCTTATCGTTATACTGGCGCCCTCTCTATCACACATTGCTTGCACGTCTGCGATGACCTCCGAAAAATCGACGATTTCATCATGAGGAACTGGAACATCGGCGACAAGATACTCCACTAAGCTGTTGGTCATCCCTAGCAACGTAGTCGCGTTTTTTTGTGCATTATTCAGAAGCTTGAATGGCTCTGGTGCTGAGATACCTTCCGCATGAAAATCCTCAAGTGCAAAGTCGATCATTTGATTTATTCGTCGAAGGGGACCGGTAAAATCGTGGGATAAACTATGACAGAACGCCTGGAGGTCTGACTGGCGTTCCTGTATCTGATCGTTGAGCTGGCTTAGATTTAGTGCTTGAGTTTGCAGTGTGTCTCTGGCTGTAAGAAGTTCGTTGTATAACTCGTTTCGATTAACACAGCTCATAAAGGTCCATGCCGTCGTACTGTCTGCATACATCTGAGCATTGGCAACTACCGGAATCGTATCGCCGGAGAATGTCTTGAAGCTCAGCTGGATTTCGTCCGCTTTGCCATCAGCAATTAACATGGGATAGGTATAGCTATCGACAAAAATGCGCGATGCAAGGGACACTAAATTACTAAAGTATAAACCTTTAACGTTTTCCAACGAGTCATATGCCAATAAATCCAAACCGTACTGACAACAGCTGATGACCTTTCTGTCTTTATCAAGCTTGAGGAATCCACAAGCTGGTGAGTTTGCCTGAGTCGCATTCGAACTCATGAGCTGATTACCCTATAAATGTTGTTATAGAGTTTGTCGTTACATCAGGATTAGTCATATGCAAACAGTGGCCCTCGGCTTGAATCACCTCTAGCTCACTTTTCGCAATGTGTTTCTTTATATGCTCACCGACTTTCACCGCAGCAAGTGCGTCAGATGCTGCTTGCAAAATCAAGGTACGTGCAGTGCATTGAGGCAATAAATCACGATGGTCTGAGAAAAAAGTGGCTTTAGCAAAGGTTTTTGCCACCACCGGATCAGTTGAGCAAAAACTACCAGAAATCTCGCCGACCAGCTGTGTCGATGCGCTCGCTCCCATCACTAAAGGTGCTAAATAGTCAGCCCACCCAATGTAATTCTTATCCATCAACTGTATCAACTCATCCAAATCGTTGCGTTCAAATCCGCCTTCGTAATCAGGTAAATCGTTCAGGAAGCAGGGCGAGGGGCACACCATAACTAATTCTGTGATTGTTTCTGGTCTATCCAGCGATGCAATCAGGCCTATCATGCTGCTTACCGAATGCCCTACAAATGCCACATTCGTAAGTTCTAGAGTATCGATGATATCCACGACATCTTGAGCGTAACCATGCAAGCTGGAATATCGATCGATGGAGAAACTAGACAAATCAGAATTGCCCGAACCAACGTAGTCAAACAGTACCAGCGTGTAGCGCTTTGCAAGTTCTGGCGTAACGAATCGCCACATTCGCTGGTCACAACCAAAACCATGAGCCAGCATCAACACTTTTTCTCCGGAGCCGAAAACGTTGACGTTGTTGCGTTCAATAATATCTTCTTGGACAGCGCGTAGACTTTGCATATACCTTTCCAGAACGTGGGATACAGCTTCCAATATGCGTGAGGATGATTCACGCATTGAGCGCGCAGTAGAATTACAGACGTAACATTGCAGCTAAATTTACCTTTTAGCACAACCTGGCGAACTAAACTGCCGCACTAATTTGATGCGATAATTGAACGCAATTATCTACTGCACAGTTGAGGGCGCAACTATCAAGCCACCGTAATGTGACAGATATAAATACCTGCCAAAAATGTGTAGCCGTACCCTAATGACATACAAGATTCTTAGTCTGGTTCAAGTTATACATTCCCGTGTAACAGGTTTTTTCGGTACGATTCTGGTTTAGAAGTGTGTTATGCGGGTTCAGAAACAATCCTTGCCTGTCATTGGTTTCCAGCAAGTGTTTTTCACGATTTATCCTCTGCGGCTGGAAATAGCAATTTAACCGACAAGCCAGGTTCTGCATCTTCAAGTAATAACTGAGCGCCATGTAAGTCAGATACGGCTTTTACAA
>CAKZUP010000129.1 GCA_937922945.1 uncultured Granulosicoccaceae bacterium | reverse complement strand
CGCCTTCTGAGCCGATAGAACCAGAGTGAAACATCTTGCGCGCAATATATACCGTGTCGGTTTGGCTGGCTGCTCTGCTCTGTCGAGCGCGCTATTGCTTCTCCTGGTAACGCTAACGTCGGCTCATGCGGCCATTCATGCATGTAAACAGGCTGATGGCAGTGTGGTTTTTCAGGATAGCGGCTGCGCTGTCGTGAGCAAACCCAGCGAAACAAAATCGTCATCTATCGAAGAAATACCCTTCTCGCTCGACAAAAGCTGGTTCGATAAACCTCCGGTCAGCCCGGATCGAGCTGTTTGCACAAAAGCAGGCTGCCATTGCGGTATGTACAGCCGAAAATACAAAAACGGCTTACCTCTGGCTATCGCCGATGCGCTGTATCTTGATGGCAGTTGGCACCGATTGGAAAGCACGCTTATCGCGCTGGAGCTGCCTGATAAAAATGTTTTCGAACGGGCCGATCTTAGAAAAGAACGCGATGAAGCTGCCTGTAATATTTTAATGTCGCAAAAAACCCTTCGGTTGTTTGGCACAAAGGTATTAACTGATTTACGACAGAAAAAACGCTATGCCGAAGAACGAGGCTTAGACAATCCAGAGGATTGCGACGCCGGTGATACCATGGTGTGCACCTACACAGAAATGGTCCAACTATACGATCGCATCCAGGGCGACATTAAAGCGCTAAGACGCAACGCACGTATAACTGAAGAACAATCGCTGTTGGAGGCAACGGCGAACGACCTTCAGTGATGTCGCACTCAACACCAACCACGCATTAAGCAACTCGTTGCACAGACTCGTTACCACTCTATTTTCGACCAGCCACCACTAACTCGTCGACTGGTAATGGTTCGGCTGATGTATTGCTCGGATAATGTTCCTCGATCACCATTTGCGCGAATCATAGAGTCGATACGCAAGGTTCCAGCTATCGACTTATCTGCATTGCGCACCCGTATTCCTGTTATCGAGACATCGATACGTTCGAAGTTGTTCATCAAGGATTTGAAAATGGTGCTTTGTTGCGACGATACGGCAAGCCGATCGAGCGCCACGGTGTCTTTGTTTTCTATTGCACGCCTAAGTGCATCAAACATTCTGGTTACTTTATCGAAGTCTGCATCACTAACGGGTTTGTTATGCTCGTCTAATGCACTTTGAACTGCAAACGCCAATGTTTGTACACGCGCGTCGTCGGCGTCGATAGCCTGCGCGTTTTTCAGTTGTTGCTGCGATGCGGTCAAGTCACCAACACTGAGTGAGGTTTGCGCTGCACCAATTGCCTGCTTTAAACGACGCTCTGTTCGCGCCGCAGCCTGGCGCTCAGCAAGTCTTGCAAGCCGTTGCTGTTCAATCCGTTGCGCGGCCAATGCTTCCGCCCGCTTTTCTTCCTCTGCCTTTTTAGCCAGTTCTTCGGCTTGCGCTTCTTCCTCTGCCTGCTTTTCAGCCTGTTTTTCATCGGCTTCAGCCGCCTTTGCGGCATTGGTGGCGGCTAGTGCTTCGGCGGCCGCTTGCTGAGCTTGTTCCTGCAGACGCGCCTCTTCAGCCGCTGCTTGTGCTAAGCGGTTCTGTTCGGCTTTCAGGGCTGCCGCTTCACGCTGGCGCTCCTGCTCTTGCTCAGTTCGTTTGCGTTCAGCTTCCTGTTGTTCAGCGAGTTCAGCATTGCGTTGTGCAATCTGCTCTGCAGTCTCTGGTGTAACGGCGTCTTGGGCGGCCGGTGGAGTCGAGTTTGCATCGACGGCACGATCAACCTCCGGTTCACTGGTGATAAACCAAAGCCCCAGTGCAACCAATGAGAGCAAAAGCGTTAAACCAGCCAAACCCTTAAGATTAGCACCGGTCTCATTGTGCGATGCCTGAGTTTCTTTTCGCTGGTTTGCACCACCAATGTTGGTTCGCCTTTCGCGTGACAGCACGGTGGCGTCGGAGAGCTCGTGCATGACCTTGGTATCAACGCCTGGGCGCACGGCCGCAATTCGACTGGTTGGTCCACCAGGACCACTTGGAAAACCAGTATCGGGGTCGAGGTTATCCGCCAGCAGGGCTGGGATCCAATCGTTTAATGTCTGCGGGCGATCAGCGATACCGAATTGCATCGCCCAATCGATGGCCCGCAAAAAACCGACCGAGTATTTACCCTCGCCCAGATACTCAGCTGATATGAGCGGATCTTTACCGCCGTTTAAAACGGCAGCACCTCTGCGCGTGCTCTCTACCGGATCCTTACCGCCAATGGCGAAATACAAAGTACCGCCCAGCGCGTAAATATCTGTCCACGGCCCTTGCTGCTCTTCTGATTCCTGATTGTACTGCTCTAGCGGTGCGTAACCAACGGACACCAACGCGGTCAAACTTTGCTGAGTAAACTTGCTGGCATTACGAGCTGAACCAAAGTCGAGCAATACTGGAGAGCCGTCCTTTCTAACCAGAATGTTTGCAGGCTTGATATCACGGTGGATAAAACCGTGACGATGAACTTCTGCCAGCCCCTTGCTAATCGGCAATATAAGTTGTTTCAGCGATCGTTCGGAGTTAGCACCCGGCTTGCGCAGGTGACTGCGAAGGTCCTCACCTTCCTCGAACTCCATGACCATATAAGCGGTGTTGTTCTCCTGAAACACCGACATGACACGCACAATATTGGGGTGCTTGAATTTAACCAGATTACGCGCTTCTTTGATGAAGCGGTCCATACCCCAGCGAAACACGTCCCCATGATCTTCGGTTATGGGATGGACATGGCTATCACCGGAGCGAGTAGCAACATCACTGGGAATGTATTCTTTAATCGCAACGTGAATATCCAAATTGGTATCCGTTGCCAAATAGATGACACCAAACCCGCCGCGCCCGAGGATGCGCTCGATTCGGTACCAGTTCAACATTTCGCCCGGCTGTAGCGTTCTATAGGATGCTTGTGATTCCATTACGGGGCCGGGGTGGAACGAGACTGTGAGCGAGCTCTCATGGTATCAAAGATTTGTTTTCACCCGTGTTAACACTTGTGTTTCAGCATAGCGTAAGTATGCGGGGGACTCACCACAACTGCTGTTCATCAATGTCTCAGGGCATTGGCATTATTGCCGATATACTGTGCATGAATTTCGCCAATCCTGCCCGAATAGCACCGCAAAACACCATATAGAGCGGTTTTGGCAGGCTAACACTGTGAACGAGGCAAGCTAAGCTAACGTGAATACTGAAAACTCCTATCTCCAAGCCTATATCGAAGAACAATCATTGGCAGAGCAGATGATACCTGCCGTGGGCAACCTCTATCGTGACCGAGGCGTTATTGTGACCGCGTTTGGCCGAAAACTGATGAACGCATCCACCATCGACATCATCAAAGCCCACAGGCTTTCGCTGCAAGTGGTGGGTGAATCGGTATCGGTCGCAGAAACCTCTCGCATCCTGAACCGATTGGTTGAAATGCAACCAGGCTCTTCACGTATCGACATCGGCAAACTGGCGTTCGGCGCGCGTAAAGAAGGCGTGACGAGCACCGCCGATGACTCGGCTCTCACGGCTTTTCTGACAGAGCGTACAGCGAACCTCAGAGACGAAAGCTCACTGCTTGAGGAGCCACGGGATATCGTTCTTTATGGCTTCGGGCGAATTGGCCGCATACTGGCTCGACTGTTAATCGAACGAACCACATCAGCGAATCCATTGCGTTTACGAGCCATTGTTGTGCGTGGCGGCAGTGACGGCGATTTGCAAAAGCGTGCCAGCCTGCTTCGCCGGGATTCAATCCACGGTCCGTTCAATGGCCACATCAATGTGGATGTTGAACAAAGCGCCATCATTGCCAATGGCAACTTTATAAAAGTAATTTACGCTAACCAGCCCGAAGATATCGATTACACGAAATACGGTATAAACAACGCGTTAATTGTGGACAACACGGGTGTCTTTAAAGACGAAGAAGCGCTCTCAAGACACCTCGTTCCAAACGGTGCGAGCAAAGTTTTGCTAACGGCGCCAGCAGGCGGTGCGATTAAAAACATCGTTTATGGCGTCAACGAAAGCATGATAGACGACGCCGACAACATTGTTTGTGCGGCCAGCTGCACCACCAACGCCATAACGCCGATACTGAAAGTCATCAATGATAAATTCGGCATTGAGAATGGGCATGTTGAAACGGTGCATTCGTACACCAACGATCAAAACCTCATTGACAACTATCACAAAGCCGACCGCCGGGGTCGAAGCGCACCATTGAACATGGTTCTCACTAGTACCGGTGCTGCCAAAGCGGTGGCCAAGGCACTTCCAGAGCTTGCCGGCAAACTCAGCGGAAATGCCATCCGAGTGCCAACGCCGAATGTGTCTATGGCAGTGTGTAATCTGAATTTAAACACCAGTACCAGTCGCGATGAAATCAACGAGCATGTTCGCGAAATGGCGTTTAATTCAGAACTGAGTTTACAAATTAATTACTCTTATTCCACCGAAGTGGTATCGAGCGATCTGGTTGGTACACCCGAACCCGCCATATTCGATTCGGTTGCAACACTTGCCGAAGACAAGCGCTGCGTACTGTACGTTTGGTATGACAACGAATTCGGCTACAGCACACAAGTGCTTCGCGTGATGCAACACATGGTTGGGTTGCACATACCTAACGTAAGCTAAGCCTCGGCTTAGGCAAACAGTGAGTTTCGCAGTGGCAGTACACGGCTGCGAAATTCCTGAGTTGTTTCGATACGCCAATAATGAACCAAGGCAGAGCGGTGTATCCGCTGTATGACCGATACAGCTAGTGCGGGAATGCTAGTGCGTCATTCCGTAAATGACGTAGTTCACCCCTAAACGGTAGGCAGTGGCAGTGTAGAGCGCGCTGTACTCTTCCATATCGGCATGCTCCCAGGCATCGCCTAAATCCATATTCCAGTTAATCACCACCATTACCCGGCCATCATCATCGAGGATGCCGCGCCAGCGCGGTTGCTGCCGTGAAGCGTTACTTTCTACAACGGCCATACTTTTTGATATCGGTAGTTCCCAAGTCGCGCCTGGATTCAAACATAGGGCACGTAGTCCCGGGATTTGAATGAAATCTTCAATAGGAAAATGCACATTGAAAATATCATGGCTTTCCGGCAAGTCCACCACCTCACGATCAGGGAATACTTCGCCAATCCAATTACTGAACTGCTCCCACTGATAACTACCATGAAAATCATCGACCAGTAAAAAACCACCCCGCAGTAAATACTCACGAAGGTTATCGGTTTCGGACTGTCCAAAGGAGGCAAAGCCCGCCTCCACTATATAAAGCATGGGAAAATCGTAAATTCGATCGTCCAGCAGCGAAATCGACTGGCTTTGCTCGTTAGTATCAACCCGCGTCAAGCGTTTCATCGCCGCGATAAAGTGCGGTTCGCTCTCTGAGCAGTCTGCCTGCCAATGCGGGTAGCCGATGCGATCGCCCAGATTGTTGATTGCAATGGGATTGTCGGCAAAGATCAATCGGGAAAAAGTAAATTCTGAATCAGCCTGTTCGTTCAGCGCTGACGGGCAAGCTGGCCGTTGCGGCGTTGTACAGATTGCCAGTTCTTGCGCACTGAGTGATGCAGTTGAACACAGTATCGCCATACCAAGCAATGCGCGAGCGGGTGTGAGCATGCAACCAAGCGTTGCTCGGCATACTGAAAAAACCTTACACGTATCGATTAACAATATTCTCACACTTCTCATGCTGGCCCGATTGTGATTCGGGGTTAACGTTGTTGGTGCTCGCCTGTTCGTTAAGCATAGCAGCTTCTGCATCGGGGCCACATGTACAACAATTCATGGAACCAATTGCGCCACTAGCGGATAGTCTGGCTTGGGTGACCGACGCCGCAATTCAACATCAAAAACACGCACCGTGCCAACATTGAAGCGTACTGCTGTTTGGTTGGCCTATCTACTCCGCCAACGCCCCGGGTCCACGAATTGCGCCAGGTGGACACTTACCCAATATGATCATGCCCAACACTTCATCCTTGGTAACGTCTTGAGTTTTGGCCGACCCGACAACAGCACCGTTCTTCATCACCACCACACGATCGGCAAGATCAAACACATCATGGATATCATGACTGATAAGAAAGATCCCAATCCCGTCGCCTTTCAACTGATGGATGAGCTGCCCTACCTGTTCGGTTTCCGCAGGTCCAAGCGCCGCGGTAGGTTCATCCATAATAAGAATGCGCGCATTAAAGTGAATCGCTCGCGCAATGGCAACTGATTGTCGTTGCCCGCCGGATAGCTGTTTTACCGGATCTTTAAAGCGGGTAAAGTTGGGGTTAAGTCGGTTCATCACCTTGCGCGTTTCAGCTTCCATAGCGGCATCATCCAGCGTCCCCCAGCGGGTTAGGATTTCGCGGCCCAGGTAGAGGTTCGCTGCAGCATCTACGTTATCCGCCAATGCCAGCGTTTGATAGATGGTTTCAATACCATATTCTTTTGCTTGACGCGGATTAGTGATAGTGGCTTCTTCACCGTCAACGTAAATACTGCCACTGTCTCTGGTATACGCGCCCGACAGAATTTTAATTAGCGTGGATTTACCGGCACCATTATGTCCAAGTAAACCAACCACCTCGCCGGGATACAATTCACATGACGCTTTATCTACAGCATGAATACCACCGAACGAGATCGATATATCTTTCATGGCGACCAGTGGTGTGGCCGCACTTTCAGCATTGGTATTATTGCTAGCTACTGCATTATCCATTGAGTTCCCCTATTCCACATTGCCTGTTGTTCTGCATGCAATCAAAAAGTTTTAAAAACACGTTCAAGTTCGTTAACTGCAAAACGACCATCAAGCAGAGTTTCTACGATACAAGTTGTCAAGAAAAACAGCGAGTACCAACACGCCACCAACAACCATTTGCTGAATAGCTGAGTCAAACCCGATAAGCACCATGCCTGATTGCAACGATTGCATAACCAGCGCACCGAGTATGGCGCCATAGATGGTACCGATTCCACCGGCAAACGAGGTTCCGCCAATAACCGCAGCGGCAATAACATAAAGCTCATCGAACTGACCAAGTGCTAGCGTGGCTGATTTCAATCGGGCGCTGGCGATAACAGCCGCAATACCAGTTAATGCACCCATAAGCGCGAAAATCAACATTGTCATCTTCTTGGTGTTGATCCCAGCCAGCTCTGCCGCCTCAGGGTTACCACCGATCGCAAAAACATATCGACCAAAGCGTGTGCGTGTTGCTAAAAAAGTCATGGCTATTCCAACCGCGATGGCGATCAGAATTGGAAATGCAAAACCGTGCGAGATAAATATTCCACCGTCGGGGATTTCTATGTTGTTCTCTGCGGCGTAGCGTTTAATGATGCCTTTTGGCCACGGGTAGGCGTTCATCACCATAACGGCACCGAGCACAAAGGCCATGCCAACACCACCGATAAGCAGTTCCGCCCACATGGGTCGCGTTGGGAATCCAAACCTTAAACGCTGACGTCGACCACTAACCAACATAAACAGTATGGCAACGCATAAAACGATGCCCAGTATCCAGGACCCAGTTGCGCCTATGGTTCCATAGGGGCCGCCACCGATAAGTGAAAAAGTTTGATCAACGGGGGAAATGGTTTCACCTCTGGCGACAAGGTAAGATGCTCCGCGCCAGATTAGTAAGCCACCCAGGGTCACAATAAATGCCGGGATGCTTAAATATGCAATCAGGAATCCTTGAAAAGCACCGATTAACGCGCCGAAAGCCACACCGACACAAACTGTGATTATCCAGATTGCAGGATGGCCAAGGCCAAGAAATTGCGGCAATACCCACACCTGAACTACGCCCATAATCATTGCTGTGAATCCCAGCAATGAGCCCACAGAAAGATCAATATGGCGAGTCACTATAACAAGCACCATACCTGTAGCCATAACCGCGATGGAAGATGTTTGTACTGAGAGATTCCAAAGGTTTCTGGGCGTGAGAAACGCGCCATAGCCATTCACAAAATGGCCATAGAAATGAAATCCCAACCAAATCAGGATTAACGCGCCTATCATTCCGAGTAAACGTGTATCAATCTCGGTCGCTCGAAGAAATCGAACGAAAACACTTTCTTTGTAATCGTTTTTTTGTTCGGACACCATTTTCTCCGAATAGCATTAATCACCAACGCCATAAAACCAGCGTTTGAAGTGAGAGGAATTGAGGTTAATTGGTTAAATGTCGCGACAGCGGCTTTTAACGAACGCGTGAACGCGCTTTAAACTGGTAGAGCTAACAAGAAACCGGCATTGCAGATTTGCAATGCCGGTTTTGTTATATCAATGCAGACTTAGCAACCGTCTACACCGTCCATTGCACCTTCACAGGCTTTGGCTTTATCGATCCAGCCTGCATCAATTACCGCGCTTACATTGCTTTTAGTAATTGGCGTTGGCTCAAGTAGAATGGATGTAACTTCAACTCCACGCTTACCGCCAGAGAAAGGCGCTGTGCCAGGAACATCAGACATTGCCTTACCGTCGGCTAGCATAAGTGCAGCTTCAGCGGCTACTTTACCTAGTGCGCGAGAATCCTTCCAGACTGATACAAGCTGTGTGCCGCGGGCAACACGATTAATTGCCGCAAGATCACCATCCTGACCCGTGACTGGTACATTGCCAGCCATACCTTGAGCTTCCAGAGCAGCAACAACACCACCAGCCATTCCATCGTTCTCAGAAATAACTGCGTCAACATTGTTGTCTTGTGAAGTCAGGCATTGCTCCATATTCTTCTGAGCATTTTCTGGCTTCCAGCCGTCTGTAAACGTTTCACACACATTCTTGATAGCGCCAGAATCGATGCTGGGCTGCAACACTTCCATGATGCCTTCGAACAAAAAGGTAGCGTTAGGATCGCCTTGGTCACCCTTGATGAACGCAAAGTTGCCTTCAGTTTGACCACTGTCCAGCATGGTTTGAGCCATTAGTCGGCCGACACCCACGTTGTCGAAAGTGATGTAAAGAGCATCTTTGTGCTCAATTTGAACATCATACGAGATCATTGGGATGCCTTCTGCAGATGCTTGCTCAACAGCCGGGATGATGGCTTCTGAATCAAAAGGGACAATCATAAGAACGTCTGCACCTTGAGAAATCAACGACTCAACGTCTGTTAACTGCTTCGCAGCAGAACCTTGAGCATCTGCCGAAATATACTTGTCGCCATTGGCTTCAACGATACCTTTAATCACGGCTTCGTCGCGCTTCCAACGCTCTTCCTGGAAAACTTTCCACGATACTCCAACCACTTTACCTTCAGCGAATACGTTGCCAGCAAATAACGCTGCCACCGTCGCTGTAATCAGCGCAATAGAGGACTTCTTCATACTCACTCCAAATTAGTTAATAACCGCAGTATTGTGTTGCACTGCGAAGATTCAAGCCGATTTAATTCACGACTGGAAATAAATCGTGACATCTTATAAAATTTGTGTCAAGTTATTTTTGAATTCAACTCGGTCAACAATTCCTAAACGGTATGAATAGCCCGAAAATCATGCGCAGTGATGATCTGAGAGCACAGAATCGTCATAGAATTCTAACCACGTTGCGAAACGAGGGGGCACTCTCTCGTGCAGAAATTGGCAGTAAAACCGGTTTAAGCCAAGCGGCCTTATCAACGTTGTTCGGCATGATGTCAGAACAAGGGCTCGTGACTTCAGAGAATTCCAATACCTCGAACCAGAAACGCGGCAGACCGAAGTCTACCGTTGCCCTCGCCGCGTCAGCAGGCGTTGTTGTCACCGTTGCGCTAACCATCGATCACCTTAGCTTTAATTTAGTCGATTATGCAGGCAATACCATTAAGCAAGTGAATAAAAAAATCGAAAGCCGAGCAATGTATGCAACGCAGCTAGTCAAAGCTATTACTGTTGGAATTTTCAACATACTCGACGAGTACGAATTAGACCAGCTCAAAGCCGTTTGCATTGGCTTCCAGGGCGTAACCGATTCAACATCAGGTGAGCTACTCTGGTCCCCTATATTGTCTGCAGAGAATATACCCATTCGAGAGCTGTTAAAAAAGAAATTCGGTGTTCCCGTTATAGTGAACAACGATTGCGGACTTATCGCCAAAGCACTACACAAACACGAACATGAAAAATTAGGTGATAGTTTTGCTGCGGTGCTGTTCTCACACGGTATTGGTCTCGGGGTCTATCTTGGTGGAAAGCCATTTAGCGGAGCGCATTCTTCGGCACTGGAGCTTGGGCATGTACGCTTTGAAAAAAATGGTGCGCTTTGTCGTTGTGGTAAACAGGGTTGTATTGAAGCGTATGCTGCTGACTACGGTATTTTTCGGTCGGCAACCAGTATGGCTTTAAACGAACTACCCGAAGGCATAGTCACAGATGAACAAATTCACCACATCATTAGCGCAGCAAACAACGATAGCGAGCTTGAACGCACCGCATTCGAACAAGCTGGTAAGGCCATTGGCTTTGGCCTGGCCACGGTGTTTACTCTTCTCGATCCGTTACCGGTGGCCTTGGTTGGCCACAACACCGAAGCGGTTAGGCTTATGCGCACAGAAATTGAAATCGCATTAAGCACGGTCAGTCGAAGCCCAAAAAAATACAATTCGCTGGTTCATTGCTACCGTGAGGATAAACTGCTGTTGCTTGAAGGACTGGTTATAGAATCAATGGAATTGGTTGACAAGCTTTTCGCCGAAATGGCCCACGACGATCTAATAGAAGGCGCGCCAGCATGACACTCTATTTTTTAAAAGGTGCGAATATCAAACGCATTACATGGCTGCTTCTTATCACTGCTACAGCATCAGCCGACTCGTATCAGCCTTGGCATGACAGAACGCTTGCAGAACCCACCGACGCCAGCTTGTTCAGTGGGGAGCTAACTAAAGAACAGCTCGATAATCTTATTAGCAAAGGCGAACAATTGTTCAACGCCGTCTTCACAACCGACGATGGCGTTGGTCGCCCCATGGCAACGCAAGCGATTATTCCAACAAAGCGAAAACGTGCACCGAAGAACACCTTCTCGCGGACTGCAGGACTCGATGCCAATGCTTGCGCTAGTTGCCACAACCTACCGACAATAGGTGGTGCGGGAGATTTCGTGGCAAATGTATTTGTCTCTGAAGGCTTTCAGCTGGCGGACTTCGATTCCACCGACCCACAATTCTCCAACGAGCGCAATACGAATCACTTGTTTGGAGCAGGACTTGTTGAGCTGCTCGCCCGTGAGATGAGCGCAGATTTGGCCCGGCAACGTGAACAGGCTTTAGCACAGGCTCGTTCAACAAAAGAACCTGTCAACATTAAACTTAACAGCAAAGGTGTCAATTTCGGACAACTAACCATTAGCGCTGATGGAGTCGTAGACACACGCAAACTCGACGGAATCGACACCGATCTGATTGTCAGGCCATTCAGTCAAAAAGGGGTTATCACATCGCTCAGACAATTCACGATAAACGCGCTTAATCATCATCATGGCATACAGGCAACCGAACGCTTTGGTGAGCGTTGGACAGGCTCAAACGATTTCGACGAAGACAGCGTGGTCGATGAAATCCAAACGGGCGATGTGTCCGCGCTGGTGCTGTGGCAAGCATCACTAGCACCACCAACAGTTAAATCAGATTTGCCTGAAAACTGGATCGCTGCTGCCGAACGCGGGTCGAAACAATTTGATGACTTGAATTGCAACAGCTGCCATAAACGTAGCCTTCCACTTGATTCACTTGTGTTTCACGACCCAGGGCCTCTGGACGCGGCTGGCACTTTACGAACCAACGAGCTCGGTGAGAATGGCAACACCGCATACAACTTAGCGCTAATGCAATGGGCAGATACGCTTGAGAAAGACGAGCAAGGACGATGGTTGGTTCCGTTGTTTGGCGATTTAAAACGACACGTTATCGCAGATACACAAGTGGACACGCTGGGAAACGAGCTACTATCTCAGCGTTTTGTGGAGCGAAATGTCTTTATGACCAGTGAGCTGTGGGGGATAGGATCAACCGCACCCTACGGTCATCGAGGAAACTTAACCACACTTAACGAGGTTATCGAAGCACATGGCGGTAGCGCCAGAGCGTCCCGCGACAAGTGGTTAAAACTCAACGACGAAACGAAAAGCGATATTAATGCCTTTCTTAAAACATTGGTGATAGAGCAATGACGTTCACGGTACGGGGGCTGCTAACGGGATTAACTATTGTTTGTTGCCTGTCGCCGATTACTGCAAGTGCTGAAACCAACGGTGATCATGCAGCGTTTCTTGGAGATGTACCAAAATATCAGGAAGAAGCCTTACAAGCGGGTATAAATCATGCCTATGCCGGACCATGGGAATACTTTGTGGGAGGCGGTTTAGCCACATTCGATTGCAACGCCGATCGACTGCCCGATGTCTTTATCGCCGGCGGCGTTAATGAGTCGGCGTTATATGTTAACCAGAGCAGCACAGGCGGCGCATTAAAATTCGAACGTCAGAATAGTCCGGTTACCAATATAACCCGCGTAACGGGCGCTTACCCGATTAATCTGGATAACGATCAATGGACCGATCTTGTCGTGTTACGCGTGGGCGAAAACCGATTACTGCGCGGCGGCCCCGATTGCCGTTTCAGCAACGCGAATGTCAGCTTTGGCTTTGATGGCGGCGGTGCATGGACCACCGCGTTTTCAGCTAATTTCAACGAAAACGACAGCCACCCTACTTTGGCGTTTGGAAATTACGTCGATCGAACCGCACCGGGTTCACCATGGGGAACCTGCGACGATAACATTCTGTTGCGTCCACAAGTTGATGAGTCTGCAAGCCATGGCGTTAGATACCATGACCCGATAACTCTCTCGCCTGGTCATTGCGCATTATCAATGCTGTTCACCGACTGGAACAAAAGCGGCCGGGATGCACTTCGTATCACCAACGACAGGCATTATCATCGTGGCGGTGAAGAACAATTATGGGATTTATATTCTGGACGCTACCCTCGTTTATACACCCGCGCAGATGGATGGCAATCGCTGGTTATCTGGGGTATGGGGATCGCTGAAGGCGATTTAAATGCCGATGGATTCCCGGAATATGTGCTTACGTCTATGGGCGACACCAAAATTCAAACTGTTGACGTTGTACAGGCCAGCGAGGAACAACGGCCGGTCTATGAAGACATCGCTTATCAGCTGGGTGCAACAGCACACCGCCCTTACTCTGGTGACGATCTGAAACCCTCTACTGGTTGGCATGCCGAACTGGCCGATGTCAACAACGACGGCTTACTCGATTTGTTTATTGCAAAGGGCAACGTTGAACAAATGAGCGACTTTGCTCGATACGATCCTGACAACCTGCTGCTGGGTAACCATGATGGTCGCTTTGTAGAACATGGCGAAACCGCTGGTATTGCACTTAACCGTCGCGGTAGAGGCGCATCCATCAGTGACTTTAACGCCGACGGTCTACTGGACTTAATCGTGGTTAATCGTGAGGAACCGGTCAGTCTTTTCCGGCACACCGGATTTTATAGTGAACACGGTACTCGGCTGGGTGGAAACTGGCTGGCGATAGAACTGAATCAGCCAAAAACCAACCGTCATGCGCTAGGAGCACGGCTTGCGATTAAGACCGGTAATAAAACGCAAGTACGTGAGGTGCAGCTGGGCGGTGGACATGCATCAGGCCAGCTAGGCTTTATCCATGTGGGCCTCGGCGTTGCCGAACGGGCAACCGTTCGAATTCAGTGGCCCGATGGTGAATGGAGTGCAGCGTACCGCTTATTTGCAAATCATTTCGCTGTTATTTCGCGCGGCGATGAACACGTATCGTACTGGTATCCGGAAAAACCTCAAGAGAACTAGCCATCATGTATCTAGGTATCGACCTTGGCACGTCCAGTGTGAAAACTGTGTTAATGGATGAACATCAACACATAATTGGCAGTAGCTCGGCGAATATGGACGTGCAACGCCCTGCCGACGGTTGGTCCGAACAAGACCCAAGCAGTTGGATAACCGGCATGGAAACAACGCTTGCTGAGCTACACCGTGCATACCCGAAACAGATGCAGGCAGTTCGCGGTATCGGTTTATCAGGTCACATGCATGGCGCTACCCTACTGGATAAAAATGACAGCGTACTTCGACCGTGCATACTATGGAACGACACCCGCAGCCATGTCGAGGCCGCTGAACTGGATACGCCAACATCACGCGATGTGTGTGGAAACATTCTGTTTCCAGGTTTTACCGCACCCAAACTTGCTTGGGTAAGAAACCATGAGCCCGAATTATTTAATCAGGTGGCCAAAGTGTTACTGCCGAAAGACTATGCCAGGCTATGGCTTACCGGTGAAGCAGTTTCAGAAATGTCCGATGCAGCAGGAACTGGGTGGCTAGACGTAGCGTCACGCAATTGGTCACCCGATTTACTTCAAGCCACGCATCTGTCAGAAAATCAAATGCCCTCGCTGGTTGAAGGCACCGAGGTATCCGGTGTGGTACGACCCGCTATTGCAAAGCAGTTCGGTCTGGGTGAGCATGTTGTCGTGGCAGGTGGTGCGGGTGACAACGCTGCATCGGCTTGTGGCATGGGAACAGTAACACCGGGCAGCGCATTTTTATCATTAGGCACATCGGGCGTTTTGTTTGCCAGTAACGCAAGCTATCAACCAAACGCCGATAGCGCGGTGCACGCGTTCTGTCATGCTTTGCCCGATACCTGGCATCAGATGGGCGTTATCCTTGCGGCCACCGATTCACTGAACTGGCTGGCAAACGTTACCGGACAATCTGCAGCTGAACTCACTGGCGCCCTCGAATCGAAAGCTGTGCAACCTCGCGATGTCATGTTCTTACCTTATTTGGGCGGTGAGCGTACACCACATAACGATGCAAACGCCCGAGGCGTTTTTCTTGGCCTTGGCCACAACACCACAACCGCTGATCTGACTCATGCCGTGCTGCAAGGCGTTGCCTTTGCTTTCAAGGATTGCCAGGATGCTCTGAAAACTGCCGGGACAGAATTAGACAGCGCTTACGCCGTGGGTGGCGGTTCAAAATCCAACTACTGGCTCAAACTACTGGCATCCGCATTGAACCTTCCATTGCATACCACCGATGATGGGGATTACGGAGCCGGTTTAGGCGCAGCAAGACTCGGCATGATTGCCGCAGAGAGCGCAAACCCGTTAGACATCTGTACCCCGCCAGCCGTGGTGAATACCGTGGAGCCACAAACAGCGCTGCTAGATGGTTTTAGCGAGCTCCACCAGCGCTACAAAACCAGTTACCAAGCGGTAAAGTCCATCACCAATAACAACTGAAGGTTCACACTTTTGCAGTGATTTTCCGCCCGCAATACAAGCGACAAGTGCCAGCAA
>CAKZUP010000128.1 GCA_937922945.1 uncultured Granulosicoccaceae bacterium | reverse complement strand
AGTGGCTTGAACGAAGGTACTTCTGAATTCGCGCATCAATACGAACAACCATAGCGCAGTTTAGCGTTCAGAGCTAGTTTACAAACTTAAGTACTTGATATTAACTTTGATACGGATTTACCTCTACGGGCAAAGCCCGTGTGTTTCCACAGTTTTAGGATCAACAATAAGGCATTCGCCACTGGGAACATAACCTGGCTGATAACGCATCAGCTTATCGTCATACAGCGCGTTTGCTAAAAAATCCTCAAGATCATTCAGCTCTGTAACAGTAAGCTGCAGTGGTATGAAACGCTGATCGAGATACGGCAGGCTTGCCTCGTTCTGAGCTATTGCTGCATTTTTGTATTCAAGCACTTCACGAATACTGGAGAAGCTTGCCCCATGGCCAAACACGTTCGTATCTCGTAAGTTGTATAGCTGCGGAATTTTAAAACGATGCATATCCGCAGGCTCAGACGTTAAGCCACCTCTTCCTTGCTTGTCTGCATCAGTAATTGGGCCGTGCACGTGCATCTGCTGGCCCGGGCTAAAATCGTTAAAACCAATAGCCATAAACATCTCATCTTCAGACGCACCCACTTCAGAGCTTAAACCCGGTCCGCGATGGCAATCGGCGCAACCTGCTTTACCAAAAAACAACACACCACCGCGTATCTGAGCAGCGCTCATTGCCTCAGAATCGCCTGCCAACCATTTTTGAAACGGTGCTTCAGTTGCCAGAACCGTTCGCTCATAGGCGGCAATTGCTTTGCCAGCATCTTCAAGCACATCGATGGACCCGGATGGGTAAGCCGAATTAAACAACTGTTGATAGGTTTCATTGGTCTGCAGTACCGAATTCTCAGACACATTCAACCGGTGCACGCCAAGCCCTGCTATAGCTTGAATTTCCAAACCTGATAGTTGACGAACATTTTCAGCTTTCGGCGTACCGGGTGTCAGTAGCTGCTCATCGGGTATACCTTTATTAACACTGTTACCCGCGTTACCAAACTGACCGTTCCACAGCATGACATCCTGAAACGCACTATTTAAAATACTCGGAGACGTAAAGGGTTGTAAATCCGGTTTATTGGCAGCATCTGCTTGGGCCATGGCATCAAACCCACTCGACAATCGCCGTTCACTACCGTCTGCGCCAAACCCTGTACCACCTTCACCAATCCCCTGCGCCACACCCGATTTGAATCCTGCGGCAGCATGATGACAACTGGCACAAGACCAGGAAAGCGAATCGTTAGACTGCCCAGTTGTAGCAAGCGCGGTGTCGTGAAACAAGAAACGACCAAGCAATACTTTTTCGGCGGTTATCGGGTTTTGAGGATCTTGTGGAATTGCACTGTAGTCTTCGCTGGCTGGCAACATAAGGCTTTGGATGCCATCACCGGCTACGTCGTCAATGGTGTTACGCAACTCACCAGTAAGGCTGCTCGATTTCTCCGACTCCATGGAACCCACAATGACATTCGCATCGCCACTACAACCTTGAATAGCTAAGGCGCATGCTGTAAGCGCTATTCCCTGCAACCAATTCGATTTCAAATTTTTGATCCGTATGAATTACGTTGTGCGTCGATTCGTACAACTCACCGTATGGATTTAAGTAGCGGCCGTTAAGAGGATTATTTTTAGACGTTTTCGGGGTAAATCTGAGTGTACGAGCGGTGGTTATTTGGTTGTATCGAGGACTGTGTTGGAGTTCACATTTACAGGCGTACAATATCCGACAAACGGCTGCTGTGCTACTGATAACCTGGGTTTGAAAGATGTCTTGGTCGATGTTCCGACAAACCTATTTGTAAGGTTTTAAACCAAGCAATGGCCGATTTCCTTGGTTGGTGTACTCTCTGATTCCCGTTTAACGCCTTGAGGACAATAGGTGGCTGGTAAAACAACATAGTGGAAATCAAAGCGACAAGCTATGGACAATGGCGCGCTATTTCTTTTACAGTAAGAAAGAATAAAAACGTCGCGTTGGTTTTTCGTGGATCCTTTGTCCAACTTATTGCTAACGAGCTGGACAGATTCATAAAAGAGGGTTGGGTTGATATGGCTGTGGTTGAGAACCTTAATTGGCTTCAAAAACTGCGTTTTTCATCCTTAGTACCAAAGACGTCTTCAAGCATTGATACGCTGAAGCCAAGCGGATACGAAATTGCCTCAACCGAATCTGACGAGAACGAGATCAGATTGCTATTAAGGCCTGCATCGAACAGGCGCCCCGAGTAACACACATGGATACGATTATGAAGACAAACCGTTTTCCATTATTTGTGCTCTATTCACTAGGACTTATAGGTTTATTCTCTTTTAGTTTCGCCGATAGTCATAGCACGCGTATAAACATTAATCCCGAATTTAAGGTCACAGAATTTTTCACGGCGAGCCACGTTTTGCAATGCGCAGTTTTGCAGGCGTGCACGACGGAAAACGAGTAGAAAGGTTCGAGCGCAAATGGAGCGTTTTTAACGGCACCATATTGTTACTGATTAAGTTGAAATCGACAGATAAGGATGCTTTTGAGCCAGGCACATTTTTATTTGCTGGTTACAACAAAATAAAATTGGGTGGTGTAATGCACGATACCGATCAAGATGGCGTAGTAGATATGGCAGAGGAAGTTACACTTGCCAGCGGTGGTAGTGTCAGGATAACTGGTGAGAATACAAGCTGGGAAGTATCGATTGAACTTGAGCTTGAAAATGGAGAATTGTTAGTGGGGCGGTATAAAGGCCAATATTATAAACCGCCAGGTTATGTTCTTAGGTAGTGGGGTTATTGGGTTGGGCTTACAACATTTTTGACCAGTTTGATGAGGCTTGCCGGTGCAGTCCTTCATAGCTGCATTTTAACAACCAGCATCTGAGAGCGCTGGTAGATTAGACAGTGATTATTGACTACTTAGAGCGATTAGTGTACACAATCCACTACAGCATAACGAAAATCAAATCAGGCCGCGTTAGCACCGTTGGGATACTTAATTGGCTTTCTCAAACCACGGAAAAAAACAACATTGAACGTAGATACGAAAACGAAGAATCAAAGTATTAACGCATCAGAGCGCTACAATGACGGCGTCTATTTGCAAAATAATCAATCGTGGCATGTTGAGGATTCCCCATGGAAGGCAGAACAAATAGACAAGATATTCAGCCGCAATAATTTAAAGGTAGAAAACGTTTGTGAAGTTGGCTGTGGTGCTGGAGAAATTTTGAAACAACTATCACAAAAACCAAGTTTCGACGGTGTAAAGTTTCTTGGATATGAAGTCAGCCAGGACGCATTCGAGCTCTGTAAAGAACGAGAGTCTGATTCTGTATCGTTCAAGTTAAGTGATATTTTGAATGAAACAGAAGTTAGCTACGACTTACTCTTATGTATAGATGTGTTTGAGCATGTGGACAACTACATGGCTTTCCTCAGAAGCATACGAACAAAATCCGAGTACAAAATTTTTCATATCCCACTCGACTTATCGGTGAACAGCCTCCTCAGAAACAGGCTTATTTACAGTAGAAATTCTGTTGGTCATCTTCACTATTTCACACCGACTACGGCTTTGGCCACGTTGGAAGATTGTGGCTACGACATAGTTGACTCCATGTTTACAGCTTCGTTTGCTGACTTACCGCCGAAAACACTTAAGGCGAAAGCTGCTAAATTACCTCGCCATATATTGTACAAATTATCACCTATGGTGATGTCGACGTTGCTTGGCGGGTGTTCTTTGATGGTTTTAGCTAAGTAAGGTTTTGCCTGCAGGGCGTTTAATTTTCTGTGTCAGCTGGTCAACAGCCCGAGAAAGTCGCGGGCCCTCTATTCCTGCATTCCCAACAACACTACTCACACTGAGCCCGGGTTCAATCTGAATTAAGCCAGATATGCTTCGGGCTTGGCAGTAAAGGGCTGTATTGTCAGATGTAATTTTGGTTGGCACAACTATTCCCTGTCTTAGAACGTCTCTCGCCCTACATTCCAATACATGCTTAGTGATAATTGTAAGCATGATATGGTTAAGCCTGAAGTTTTTGCTCCAATGTTTGCTTGGGCGATGGGTCAAAAATAAGTAGAGATAGTATGTAGCGCTCCGGCTTGTTTCCTTTTTAAGAAACTGCAAACTAATTTATCTAC
>CAKZUP010000127.1 GCA_937922945.1 uncultured Granulosicoccaceae bacterium | reverse complement strand
CTTTTGCGAACCGCCAATGTTGAAAAATGCACGTGGCGATTCAAGCTCTGCCAGCATCTTGCGTAGATACAAATTCGCAAACTGACCAGATTCAGTATTGTCACCTGATGTAGTGGCTGCACCCTCAACAGTTTGCAGATAATCGGTCAGACGTACGGTCTCTTTCATCACACGGGTGTACAACGGCATAAGCACGTTAGACACCTTGCGATCATGTACGGAGCGATTGGAAAACATTGACCACCTATTTAATAAAGGTTAGGGCTGTAACGTTGTAGCGCCCATGAACCGTGGTTTACGCCACAGATTGGGAAGAAAAATGCAAATATAACGCCAGACAACTCAGCGCCGGAAAAATTTTAAACCGGCGAAAAACCGCCTACAAACGCACCGCTACAGACGCAGCGACGGCAATTTTGTAGATAATATCCACGATCGTTGACGCAATTTGCAGATTTTTGACAGGTACTTTTGGCAGCACGATAATTTCATCACCAGCGCGCACTTCTGGGTTCTTGCCGCTGGATACTTCGCCGTTAGCGTGCACCAGAACAATTCGATCTTGCAGGGCTTGTGATGTGAAACCACCCGATCGGGCAATGTAATCCCGAGCCGACTCACCAGCCTGAAATAACATGGCTTGTGAAACCAGCACCTCACCACTAAGCAACACAGAATCGCTGCGATTAGGAATGGTAATCGTATCGCCTGACTGCAACATCACGTTGGCAATGTCGCCGTTTTGCGCGACCACCAATCGTCCATTCGGATTCACTCTGCGAGCACGTTGCACGAATTGCCCAATAAGCTCTGCTTCCTGAGCGCGAATGGCAGACTCTTTGTCGGTTTGCGATGAAGCGGTTAAGTAACGCGCTTCCAGACGTTGAAGGCTTTGTTCCAAGGCCGCCTTTTGTCGGGTGGCGATGTTTTTACGCTTCAATGATACCGAGCCTGAATCAGAGAGTTCTGGGTCGACTTCTATGTAATCAAGCAGTTCACGTAGTCGTGTATTTCGAGGCACGGCAAATCGCGACGGCCCACGATGGGCACCTTCCACCTCAACAACGATTACATCATCGTGCTGATCGGTACGAAAATGTACCGTATCGCCGTTTCGCAATTCCATAGCCGAAAAGTCACTTAGTGGTACATAGTCGGAAAACGTTTTTCCACGACGAATACCACTAACGCCTGCAAATCCAACGCTTGGATCCAACAGCGCCATATCGATTAACTCGCGGCCGGTAATGCTTTTGTTCGTGATCTCAAAAATCGCAGCATTACTGACATCGCCGGTGACTTCAACCGTGCTGCCACGCGAACCAACGACGATCGTGTCGCCATCTTTGAACTGCACTGAGGCCATTTTGCCGGAAAGCAGAAATTCATACAGATCAATGCTGGCAATGGATTCACCCTCACGCAACACGTTGATATCGCGATAGCTTCCCTGTCGGGGATTGATACCACCCGCGCGATCAATAAAATGTAATGCTGAATTGGATGGGATACCAGCAAAGCGACCCGGGTTTGACACAAAGCCTGTGACAAATACGGCAACCGGCTGTGAGCCATCCAAACTTGTGTAAACGCGAACATTGTCGGTAAACACCGTTGCCACCGATTGAGACACACGCTGATTTAAATCTTTGTTGCTGGTTCCGGCGACCGTAATCGGGCCTACCGTGGGAATAAAAATATTGCCTTGCGGGTCAACTGTGAGGTGATCGCTGAATTGGGTTGCACCCCAAATCCGCACACTCACACGATCACCGGGTTGCACGACATAGTTGGGGTTTAAACCATCTTCGCGATCATTGCTAAAACCACCGTTAAACAGGTTGGCACCAAATGGCAACACCTCGGAGGACGCCATTGATGGCGCATCGCGCAACAGCTCGGCAGCCTCTGCTCTATCGGTCGGCTCAACATTGACACTCGAACCACCCACCGATTGCGCATAAGCCAATGGTGCCAGCAGCATAGAGCTCAGTATCAGAGCGACAGGCAATATAGATCTATTCACGCAGGTTCCCGTAAATCGGTTATTCATGGGGGTTAGTCCAGCAATATCTGCGCCGCGATAGCGTTGCACGTGGCGTCAAACACTACAGACCAATATGGTCTTTCAGCGCCGACCACATCAGACCACCAATGAGGTACAGTAAAAAGGAGAACAGCAGAACCGTTAGCACTTCGGTAAAGCGTTTCGGCTCCAACGCCTGGTCGGGCAAGTTAGGCTGGATAAACGTAATCAGATACTGCTTCTTTCGTTGCGCTTCAATCCGCGCCACTTCCAAAGACGTTAACGCAGACGCATATTGTTGCTGAGCCATTTCCTGATCCAATACCAGCGGCTGGAAACTCTCAATTAAATTATTCATCTGCTGACCTTCGCCCCCCACCACACGACCTTTCTCAAGCCGCAATTGTCGGGACAAGGCGTTAATTCGATTCTTGATGCTCACAACCTCTGGCGAGTTATCACGCATGTAAGCACGCTTTTCGCTCAGTTCGGCTCGCGCCTCAACCAGCTTGGTTTCAATACCAGTAACCAGACCAAGAATCGCGCTGGACTCGGCCGCAGGATTCAAAGATGCATTATCGTTTTGAAACGCTGTCATTTGTGCACTCGCCTCATGCACCTTGGCACTGGCTCGCGCTACTTCATCACGCGCTGTTTGCAGCGCATCTTCTTCAATACGCGACGATAAGGTGTTAACCAGAGATTCGTTTAATTCAATGACCAGCTCCGCCAGCTCTTGCGCAACCTTGGGATCAAAGGCCCGCACTTTCAGCGTCAACACATCGCTGGCGCTATCACGTTGCAGAAGAACATGTTCTTTAAAGTAATTCAGCAGCTCTTCCTGCGTAGCGTCCTTATCCAGACGTGCCAGTAAATCAACATCGGAACCACTGTAGTGTTTGGCAATATCCAGCCGTTCCAGCACGCGTTGCAGCATGTCCTGGGAATGGGTGTAATCAGCTACTACACTGGTGTCCTGACCACCGCCACCCACCATCGGTGAGGACAGAATGGCCGCTAAGCCAGTGACAGATGCACCCGCCTTGGCAGAACGAATGGCGAAGCGAGACTCAGACACATAAATGTCTGATGCAAACAATCCAAAATAGATCGTGGCTACCAACGTCGGTATGCCAACCACCACCATCAGACTTCGAAGCATGGCGTTCATCGGTTAGGCAGCCCTTGTTTGTAGAAAGCTATAAAACTGCAGCGCATCCTTCAATTCATCGTATAGAGTCAGTTGGCCGTCATGCAGGATTGCGGCCATATCGCAGTTGCGACGGATGGTTTGCTCGTTGTGTGAGACTAAAATGACCGATGCGGTGGCGCGTCGTTCCTCGAATGCGAGGCGGAATTTTTCTTTGTAGCGCGCATCGCCGGTTTCCAAGGCTTCATCAACAAGGTAGTAATCGAAATTGCATGCAAGGCTTACCGAGAACGCAAAGCGGCTGCGCATCCCGGCAGAGTAACTTCTTAGCGGCACGTCAAAATAATCACCTAGTTCAGAAAATTCCTGTGTGAAGGCTTCAATGTATTTAGTGCTTTCACCATAAATTCTTGCTACAAAGCGGGCGTTTTCTCGGGCGGTTAAATTACCCTGAAAGCCACCGGTGTAGCCCAACGGCCACGACACTCGGCCAGTGCGATCGACGTAGCCTGAATCGGGTGGTTCCGCATCGCCAATAATCCGAATAAGTGTGGATTTACCGGCACCGTTTAAACCCAGAATACCCACCGACTTACCCACCGGAAACGTGACGTTCACGTTGTCCAGAACGGTATTCACGCCGGCAGACGTGCGATAGCGTTTATTGACGTTAACGAGTTTTATCACAGTCCGATAATCGCCTTACGCCGCATGGCCTGGTGCACCAGTAAACCAAATGCAAACGTGCAAACCGCCCAGGTAGTGGCATAGCCCCAATCGCCATAGGCCGATTCGAACTCATAGAAAAAGGCTGAGCGCAGCAATTCAAGAATGTGCATAAGCGGGTTGTACAGCATATATTCTCGAACCGGTGCCGGTACGCTTTCGGCAATAAAGAAGATGCCCGAACCCAGAAACAAAGGCCGACCTAATACGGCCGATGAGAGCTGTCTGATCGATGGCAATATAGGACTGATACTGGCGAACACAAAGCCTGTGCCTATACCCATAAGCGATAACAAGCCACAAGCAGCCAGCACGCCTAAAGGCCGCTCGACTCTGACTTCAAAGCCAGCCAAGTCCATACCAACCAGCAGCATCATAAAGACACCGCCTAAAATAAATATTTCCAGTAAACCACGGGCGATAATGACATCGAAAGTGGTGACTTGAGGAAACGCAAACAAACTCCGGTTTTGTGCAATACCGCCTTGCATTTGTCCCATCGTATCGCGGAACAAATGGAACGGCACGATGCCAACCAGCATGAACAGCACCAAAGGCATACCACCGGGAGAATCTGATCTAATGCTGGCAAAAATGCCGACAAACACTGCGACCATAATCAACGGTTCTATAATGGCCCATAGAAAACCAATTTTATGTTCACCATAGCGGGTTTTGGTTTCGCGCAGAATCAGCGCCCAGATAACACGGCCCTGTGTGGATAATGCATCGGTGATGTCGGCAAAGCCGATAGGTGGTGCGTCAGTAACCTTTGTGTCTTGCATGCTTAACCACCTTGGCCAACCAGCTCTACGGGTATATTCAACACGGCACCCGGTGCTAGCGTTTTGGCATCGGTAATACCATTATGATTTGCAATGGCTTGCCAGTTAAGTGCATTGCCAGTGGTGCGTCGTGCAAACGACCACAGCGTTTCGTTCGCATACAGCTCACGCCGTATGGATGTGCCTAAGGTATCTGAGGAAGCTTGTAAGCTTGAAGACGTTAATGCGTTTTCTGATTCAACAAACGTTGCCGCGTTACTATCGGCGGCATCGAGTCCCAGCGCTACGGCAGCATCAGGATTCAAATCCAATTCAGCCGCACCCATAGCCGCTTCGGGCTGTGACACTGAACCATCTGGGTTCAACATTAAAATCGAACCCGCACTAGGAACAAGCGGCTGACGTTCGGTAAGTACCTGCCGGTTTAAATCAACAGTGTCTGATTCGACCTTCAACGAAGAAGTAATATTGGTTCCACCCACAGATGCAGTGCGCAAGTCACGGGCAAATTGCCATTCACCATCACGACCTTTGCAAGCAACGCGTTGTATTGGCTCACCATTCACACCACGCAAACGACGACATTCGCGACCACTGGCAGCGAAGTAAGTACGATCGACAATGACAGCATCGACACCCAATGAGTTGCCAGCTGGCAGCTGTACCACAGCGCCCTGCTCTGCATTACCAACCACTGAGGCAAGTTCAACAGCAGGCCGTTGTATTGAGTTAGGTGTTTTCGGTGCTGATGCACAGCCCGCAAGAACGAGCAATGCAACCAGCGGCACCATCGGTTTGAGTCGCGATAAATCCATGACTATTCAGGAGCAAGATGCGTGCAATGCGGCACGCAAAGGCGCGTATTTACTTGTTGTCAGCGAAAATTTCGAGCAATCCGCAGACTTCATCCTGACAATTATCCCGTGCATCGGTTACCACCAGAGCACGAATTTTATATTTACGCATAAGAATTTCAGCATCCGATACCATGGAGTTTGCCGAAATCGTCACCGGCACCGGTGTCATGAATTCTTTGACTTTCTTGTCCATCATGGTTGGGTCCATAATGAGTGCACGACGTAAGTCACCGTCGGTTAATATGCCCAGCAATTTTCGGCCGTCCACAATAATGGCTAATCCGAGTCGTCCAGAGGTCATACAGAAAATAGCTTCACGAACCGTTTCCTGAGAACCGATCAATGGCAGGTTCTCGGTGATCATGACATCACCAACACGTGACAGTAAACGTCGACCAAGCATGCCACCAGGGTGGAATTGAGCAAAGTCCGAAGGTTTAAAATCGCGTGCTTTAATCAGACAAACCGCAAGCGCATCGCCGAGCGCCATGATAGCCAGGGCTGATGTGGTTGGTGCAAGATTGTTCGGGCAGACTTCGCGTTCTATATCAGCTCGCAACACAACATCGGCTTGACGTCCAAGCGTTGTATCACCAGCGCCAACAATACCGATAATGCGATTGCCAAAGTATTTAAGCGAAGGCATAAGCTTCACGATTTCTTCGGTTTCACCGCTGTATGAGATCATCACCACCAGATCATCGGCGGTGATCATACCCAGGTCGCCATGAATGGCCTCGCCGGGATGAACATAGAAGCTTGGCGTACCGGTAGAGGCAAACGTTGCCGCTATTTTCTTGCCGACAATGCCTGATTTGCCCATGCCGGTGATAATTACACGACCTTTGCAACCCAGGATGAGCTTGACTGCATCGTCCAGTTCCGAGCCCAAACAACTGGCAACGGTGGCAAGCGCTTTACTTTGCAGCGTTAACGATTCAACAGCAACCGGAATGAAGGAGGTTTCATCGTTAGTATTGGTATGACGGTGGGCAATGCTCATTGTGCTTTTTATGTCCGTAAATCTAACCTTATCTTCGCTGTGGAGTGCGAAAACTGGGCCAACTAACAACTAACAGTCACGGATTTGTCACAATTGCTCAAAAATAGCGGGGAAATAGGCCTAAAGAAAAGTGAGAAGAGCTAACGTACCCAGATGGATTAGCGCACTACGTCAAAGCGTCAACGATGCTCGAAGCGAATGCGCCAGTGCGATGGCAGACTCCGGCGATTCACCCAAACAATTGATGTGACCCATTTTACGCCCGGGCCGTGCTGCCAGTTTTCCATACAAATGCAAGTGAGCTTCATTTTGCTCCATAACCGCAGGCCAATTCGGCGCTGCGTTTTCAGGCCAGCTATCGCCTAGCAGGTTCAACATACAAACCGGTGACAACAAACGAGTGGAACCCAGAGGCAGTGAACAGAGCGCACGAAGTTGTTGTTCGAATTGACAACAGCCGGTAGCGTCTAGCGTGTAGTGACCACTATTATGTGGTCGAGGAGCCATCTCGTTAAACAGTAATCGCTGGTCGCCGGTAATGAAAAACTCAATGGCCAGCACACCCACATACTCAAGGCCATCGGCAAATTGCTGGGCCAAGGCCTGCGCTTGCTCGCACAGTTCCAGGTCTTGCGCAGCAGGCACAACGCTGGTATCGAGAATACCGTTTGTGTGGACGTTTTCCGCAACCGGGAAACAAACGCTCTCACCATCGGCGCCTCTGGCCAATACCACAGACACTTCAGCGTGAAGATCGATTCGTTGTTCCAACACACAGGCAACGCCATTCAAAGATTCAAACGCCGATACCACCTCTTCTTTGGAATGACAAGTTTGCTGACCCTTGCCATCGTAGCCGAGCCGATTGGTTTTCAAAATAGCCGGAAAAACAATCTGCGATACGGCAGCATCAATATCAGCAACGCTCTCGATGGTTGCGTATGGTGCGGTTTCAAGGCCAAGTTTACGCGCATGGCGTTTCTCGGCATCGCGATCCTGAGCGATGGTAACGGCATTAACCGGTGGTGCCACCCGCGTTTTCTCGCCGATAAGTTCAAGGCTTGCCGCAGGCACATTTTCAAATTCTATACTGACCGCATCACACGCATCGGCCAATTTTAATAAAGCTGGGGCATCATCATAAGCCCCCACCAACGCGTGTTCGCACACTTGCATAGCCGGCGCATTTTCATCTGGGTCGAGCACCCAGGTGACATAGCCCATGCGCCTGGCAGCCAACACAAAGTAGCGCCCAAGCTGGCCACCGCCGATTACACCCACGGTTGAACCGGGCAACAATGCCTCTGTTGAACTTTCAGCAGATTTACTCATAGTGGTCGAACCCATGGTGTTTGAACTCGTGGTGTTTGAACTCGTGGTGTTTGAACTCGTAGTGAAAGAACTCGGGCGTAGTGGCGGTCAGCTCGGTGTATCTTTTGGCGGCACAATCATAGCGCGGGCTTTTGCCGTTTGTTCTGAGCGAAAGTGATCGAGCTTGCTGCGCAACTCTGCATCGTTAACCGCCAACATGGCCGCTGCGAACAAACCGGCATTAGCTGCGCCCGCATCGCCAATGGCAAACGTTGCCACCGGTATACCGCGAGGCATTTGAACAATCGAATACAGAGAATCCTGCCCGCTTAAGTGCCTTGATGCCACGGGCACACCCAATACCGGAACGGTGGTTTTCGCGGCCAACATGCCCGGCAAGTGAGCAGCACCACCAGCACCTGCAATAATGCACGCCAAACCGCGGGCTTGCGCGTGTTCGGCGTAGTCGAACATGTCATCTGGCATGCGATGCGCGGAAACAACGCGGGTTTCAACAACCACACCGAGCGATTGCAGCGTTTGCGCTGCGTGCTGCATTGTCGGCCAGTCGCTCTCGCTACCCATTACGATACCCACCTGCACGAGACCATCGCGCACAACACTCAGGTGCGCAGCACTTTCTGAAACCTCAACCATGGATGTTTTTCGCCTGTATTCTCAGGGGTTTTAGTATACTTGAGCACTGGCGAGAACTTTCACTGCCAACTAAAAAAATACCCGACGAAACTGGACCATTAACAGAGAAAACACAAACATGCCCTCCGAGCTCACCACCAACGGGCTACATACGTCCAGTTTGACTTCCCTGCCAATGCACTACAAAGGCAAAGTGCGTGATATCTATGAAATAGACGATCAACACTGGCTCATCATAGCAACCGATCGGGTCTCGGCGTTCGACGTTATTTTACCTAATGTGATTCCCGGCAAAGGCAAGCTACTCACACAACTCGCCCTGTTCTGGTTCGACAAAATGGCCAATGTGGTGCCAAATCACCTGACCGATTTACGCTTGGAAGACATCCTTCCCGATGCGCAGGAACGCGCTCAGGCAGAAGGTCGCAGCATGATTGTAAAAAAACTCAAGCCCCTGCCCATCGAAGCGGTGGTGCGTGGTTATCTTATTGGCTCTGGCTGGAAGGATTACCAGCAAAGCGGTGAAGTGTGTGGCCTTAGCTTGCCGCCCGGTTTACAACAAGCCGACAAGCTGCCATCGGCCTTGTTCACACCTGCCACAAAAGCGGCACTGGGTGATCATGATGAAAATATCAGCTTCGAACAGGTTATCGATACAGTCGGTAAAACCATGGCAGAACAAATCAAATCAATTAGCATGACCTTATACAAATCGGCTGCAGACCATGCCTTGGAACGCGGCATTATCATTGCGGATACTAAATTTGAATTTGGTTTAAACGAGGCTGGTGAGCTAACGCTAATGGATGAAATCCTAACACCTGATTCATCGCGTTTCTGGGAACAAAGCACATGGCAACCCGGCAGTAGCCCGGCAAGCTTTGACAAACAGTTCGTGCGGGATTATCTGGAAACACTCGACTGGGATAAAACCGAACCCGGCCCGAATTTACCCGAGTCGGTTATCGATGGCACCCTGGCAAGGTACCAGGAAGCCATCGATCGATTATCTTAAGTTTACTAACTTACTTTTGGATAACTCAGTTGCTCTGATCTGGTCATCCACTGACCTGGTAATCCACTGACTTGGCAATCTATGCAACCGTGATGCTCTTATCAAGGTACACATCCTGAATAGCATGCAGTAGCTCAGCACCTTCAGCCATTGGCTTCTGGAATGCCTTACGACCAGAAATCAAACCCATGCCACCAGCACGTTTGTTGATAACCGCCGTGCGAACCGCCTGAGCCAAATCGTTATCGCCTGAACCACCACCTGAGTTGATTAATCCTGCGCGACCCATATAGCAGTTTGCCACTTGATAACGAACCAGATCAACCGGATGATCGGTCGTTAAGTCTGAATACACTTTGGGGTGCGTGTTACCAAAACCAATCGCGTTATAACCACCGTTGTTCTCGGCCTGTTTCTGCTTAACGATATCGGCTTGAATGGTTGACGCAATGTGATTTGCCTGACTGGTTAAATCGGCAGACACGTGATAATCCACACCATCTTTTTTATACGCAGGGTTACGCAAGTACGCCCACAGAACAGTCACCATACCCAATTCATGTGCGCGATGGAACGCTTCAGAAATTTCGGTGATTTGCTGACGTGACTCGGGCGAACCAAAATAGATGGTTGCACCAACAGACAAAGCGCCAAGATCAAATGCCTGCTCTACTTGTGCGAACAGTGTTTGTTCGTACATGGCCGGCAGCGTCAGTGTTTCATTGTGGTTAAGCTTTACCATGAATGGAATTCGGTGTGCGTATTGACGCGACACCGAACCCAGTACACCCAAGGTTGATGCAACACAATTACAGCCACCTTCAATGGCCAGCTCAACAATATTGGCAGGGTCGAAATAAATAGGATTTGGTGCGAACGATGCACCAGCTGAATGCTCTATGCCCTGATCGACCGGCAGCATGGAAACATAACCGGTTCCACCCAATCGACCTGAATTAAAAATCTGTTGCATCGCCCGCATGGTGCCCGGACCACGGTCGCTTGGTGCGATAACGCGATCGACATAGTCTGGGCCTGGAGCGTGAACCAATTCTTTTGGAATACCTTTACAGGTGTGTTCAAGCAAATGCCCTGCTTCGTCGCCCAATAGCGATACGATGTCAGTCATTGAATCAATCCCTCTTTAATGTAAATGATGTGCATATGAATGTGTTTCGGCCAAGAGGCGCAAAGTATAAGGGTGTTATGGCTAAAGTTGCGCATGGATCATGCCCGCCCCAGCCCTATTCAGGTGCTTCAAACGCGTAAAAAACAGTGCATTTCAAGCCGCTGACGCACGTAACGAAATTACCGGCCCTATTTGCAAGCGCAAAAATAGAAGGGCTAAGCCTTGCGTTTATTTGTGTGATACAAACCACATTAACCACAGAACATGTAGAGTTCGCACGCACGACGCGACAAATGCTGCCGTAACAAAGTTACTTAAAGTTGGCACGCCAAGCTGTAACGACGCATATTTACCCGGCATGGCAGGCGCTTTTTAAACAATGTAAAACAGTTTTGATAGTGAGAAGTTTTTTTAAAACTCTCTACACTGTCACCGCTATCAAGCTAATGTTGCGTTGGCGCATGCGAACACCAATGCAATCTGACACCGAACACAAACACTTTACGGTGTGTCAATTTGCAGGTTCTTGATCAAACCACGAAACAACACAGGCCCAGTGGGTATCGGCTCGGGCGAACCTCCAAGCGGTTCAAGACTCACACTAAAAGCTGTGGAGTCGGCATCGAACCGACGCGCATTGAATTGACTCGACGACGACGCATCGCCAGGTAACATCCCCATCGACACCACACTGCTATCGGCTTTGTTCAACCACAGCTCATAGGCTTTTCCCGATTCAGCTTCTGGCGGATCAATAGCCGTGGCACGCAACACTTTGGCACTGGCAGATGAATCAACAATCCATAAGGGTTTTGCACTGGCATCTTCAACGATACTAATCGCATCGAAGGCGTGCTCGGTATTCAATGCCTGATATTTCTGAAATCCCATCCAGCCGAACGCTGCACCTAGAACACAAGCAACGGTTGCCCATCCTGCATAGGCTCGCCAACCATCGGCTGATTTTTGTTTGCTATTGAGCATGCGCTGAAACGCGGTTCCATCGGCTAAAACGGCCGCGCGCTTATCAGCGGCGCTGCGCATATCTGGCGTATCTGCATCATCTTCCACACCATTCTCATGATTGGTCTGTGTATCACCAATGCGCCCATCGGTAACGGCAACCGCTGGCTGCGGCTGTTCAGGTAAGTTGGTGTGCAACGATGCCAGAATATGATCCGGCGGTTCTATCGGTGTTAGTGCATCCGACATCGGTTGCAGCTTTTCACGCCAATCAACCACTAACTGATGCACTTCAGGATCAACCTGCATAATGCGTTCAAACACGAGACGGTCTGCATCGGATAATAAACCCAATACGTAGTCACCGGAATGCGTTAGCCACCATTGTTTATCTGACGGATGCATTAAACACTCCCCCGCAGAGACAACATACCTTGATGCACCGCATGCCGAACACTCTCAACCGGCGCGTTGTACACATCACTTAAATCGTCGAGTGATAAACCATCGAGATACGCGGTGACAATGCCCACTCGCGCTTTATCATCCATGTCGTTCAGTGTGCTCAGCAATGGCTCAGCTGCAGGGTTGTTGGCCAGAAATGCAGTGTCGACTAATTCAGCCGACAACTCAGCGGTTTCATCGTAGTGCGGATCGTTTTCTCTGTTGTTGTGCAAGGCACGGCGTAAATTCAATGCGTGGTTCCGCGCGATACTGGTAATCCATGTGATAGCCCGTCCGCTGTGCGAGCCGTACTCACTCGCCTTCAGCCAAACCCGCGCGTAGGTGTCGTGCAGCGCTCGTTCAGCCATCGGGTTCATACCCAGAATTCGCACTTGCACAGCAAGCATTTGGGCCGATGTTAAACGGTAGATTTCAGACAAGGCTTCTTCATCTGATGATGCACACATGCCGATAAGTGACGCCAGTCGCTCATCGATTTCAGAGTTGTCGGTCATGCTCGGCCACACTAGTTGAGTCAATTAACTCAAGTAAGTGTAGACGGAAAAAAGTAACACGGACAAAACACGACCAGATTGAGCGCAGCGATATGCGCGCTTGCAACCCTTAAAACCGCACGGCACGACAAGAGAGCCGTACCGTGCAAAGTTGACTAAACAGAAGGTTGAGTTGGTGTCAGTTATTGGTCGCGGCTATTGAGCATGGCTACGGCAGGCAAGGTTTTGCCTTCCAGAAATTCCAGAAACGCTCCACCACCGGTTGAGATGTAAGACACTTTATCTTCAATGCCGTATTTATCCACTGCCGCCAACGTATCGCCACCGCCTGCAATCGAGAACGCACGCGACTCGGCAATCGCCAAAGACAAGGCTTTGGTGCCCTCGCCAAATGCATCGATTTCAAACACGCCCACTGGCCCGTTCCATACAATGGTTCCAGCGTCTTTGAGTATGTTGGCGTATTGCTCGCTGGTTTTGGGTCCGATATCAAGCACCATATCGTCGGCTTGAATGTCGTTAGATTGCCGAATGCTGACTTCTGCATCTGGCTTGAGTTGTTCTGCACACACCACATCAACCGGAACCGGTATGGCAGCGTCGCGCTCTTTGGCACTGGCCATGAGTGCTATAGCGTTGTCGATAAGATCGGGTTCGTATAAAGATTCACCCACAGAATGACCGTTGGCTGCAATAAACGTATTGGCAATACCACCACCAACAATCAGTTGATCGACTTTGGTGCTTAAGGTTTCCAGCACCGTGAGTTTGCTCGATACTTTTGATCCACCCACAATAGCCACTAACGGCCGCTTCGGATTTTCCAAAGCTGAACCCAACGCTTCGAGCTCCTTGGCTAACAGTGGTCCTGCACATGCAATGGGGGCGTGCAAGCCAACACCATGAGTAGATGCTTGTGCACGATGTGCGGTTCCGAATGCATCCATAGCGTACACATCGCATAGCGATGCATACTGTTTACACAGTTCTTCTGCATCATCTTTTTCACCGACGTTAAAACGCACGTTTTCTAAAAGCACCACCTCACCACCTTCTACCGTAGGAGGATTTTCAAGATAATCGGTGATAAGACGAACCGGTTGGCCAAGCAACTCACCCAAGCGAGTGGCTACCGGTTGTAGAGAGGCTGCTTTATCCGGTTTGCCTTCTTTTGGTCGCCCAAGGTGGGACATAACCATGACACAGGCACCCGCTTCAACCGCGTATTGCAAGGTTGGCAGTGATGCCCGAATACGCTTGTCGGAAGTGATTTCACCTCCGTCGAGCGGCACGTTCAGATCTTGTCTGATCAGAACGCGTTGGCCCGACAGCGGTAATTCGGTCAACAGCTTCATGTGATCTTCCATCAAAGGTTAGAACCACATTATACGCTGTTTATTACAGGCTAAAGCTTATGTCGCCTTAATCAACGCTTGTGCAGTATCGAGCATGCGGCAAGAGAAGCCCCACTCGTTGTCATACCATGAACAAACCTTGACCAGATTGCCGCCCATAACGCGCGTCATACCGGCATCGAAATTGGAAGACGTGCTGGTGTGATTGAAATCGATTGAAACCAAGGGTTTGGCGTTGTATCCAAGAATGCGTCCATCGGCCGCCTTCTCCATAATGCTGTTGATTTCTTCAACAGTGGTATCACGCCCGGCGGTAAAACTTAAATCGACAATGGATACATTAATAGTGGGTACGCGCATAGCAAAACCATCGAGCTTGCCTGCCAGTTCGGGCAAGACTAATCCAACGGCTGCAGCAGCACCGGTGGTGGTTGGAATCATGGACATGGTGGCAGAACGTGCACGACGTAAATCGGAGTGATACACATCCGTGAGCACTTGATCGTTGGTGTAGGCGTGAATAGTGGTCATTAGCCCGCTTTGTATACCCACACTGTCGTTTAATACTTTGGCCATCGGCGCCAGACAGTTGGTGGTACACGATGCGTTTGAAATAACCGTATCGGAGGCTTTCAATGTTTGTTCGTTAACGCCGAACACAACTGTGGCATCGATATCACTTTTACCCGGCGCAGAAATAATGACTTTCTTCGCACCTGCTGTAATGTGTGCCGATGCGGCCTCTTTCGAACGAAACACACCCGTGCACTCGAGCACCACATCGACATCAAGACTTTTCCACGGCAGCTTGGACGGATCGCGCTCGGCAAAGACTTTGAATTTATCGTTACCGACAACAATGCTGTCCCCTTCAACGGTGACCTCGTGGCCAAAGCGACCATGAGCTGTGTCGTATTGCAACAGATGGGCATTGGTTTCGACGCTGCCAAGGTCGTTGATGGCAACGATGTCGAATTTGTCCTGCAAATTTTGCTCGAATAAGGCTCTGAGAACGTTGCGTCCAATTCGTCCAAAACCATTGATAGCGATCTTGACTGCCACTTGCTACTCCGTCGATTGTTGATAACTGCCGCCATGAAAACGGGCAATGGCGGTGTTTTTAGGGATAAGTTGGTAACTTTACTACAAAATCCGCAGTAGCTGTATGTTGACCGGACAAGCTCAATGGCCTGAATGTCAGTAATCGAGAGCGCGACGCAGCTGTGTGATGCGCGTGGCTTCGGCAAACGAATGTTTTTTTCGGGTTACTCGCGAGGTGTTCGTTTCAGCGTTCGCTGGGCTAAACGATTATCGGGTGGCGGGCTGGTTGCGTTGAAGCTTGAGGAAACAGGTTGCCCGGCTACACGCAGCAGCCAGACAACCGCACTACGTTTTCAGGTATGTTAAGCCAGAGTGGCGCGCACTTTCTCGGCCAGATTCTCAGCCGTAAAACCAAAGTGTGCAAAGACATCGTTGGCAGGACCCGATTCGCCAAAAGTATCAATGCTCATGACGTCACCTTCCAGCCCAACATACTTACGCCATAAGTCTCCAATGCCCGCTTCAATTGCCACGCGCGCAGTAACCGATTCCGGCAATACAGCATTGCGATAGCTTTCCGGCTGCGCATCAAACGTATCGGTTGAAGGCATGGACACAACCCGTGCAGCAACGCCTGAGGCTGATAATAACTGCGCTGCATCCATTGCCAATTGAACTTCCGAACCGGTCGCAATAATAACGGCATCAGGGGTGCCATCGGTATCGTGTAACACGTAACCACCCTTATCGATATCGCTGATTTGCTCGGCCGTTCGAGTTTGATGCGCCAAACTCTGACGACTGAATATCAAGCTTGAAGGGCCGGTTGAACGCTCAATGGCTGCACGCCAGGCAACGGCTGATTCAACCGCATCGCATGGACGCCATACCGACATATTCGGCATTAATCGCAAGGTAGCGGTCTGTTCTACTGGCTGATGCGTTGGCCCATCTTCACCGAGCCCGATGGAGTCGTGCGTGAACACTTGTATGTTCGGGATTTTCATTAACGCAGCCATTCGCAATGCGTTACGTGCGTATTCAGAGAACATTAAAAACGTGGCACCGTAAGGTTTAAACCCACCGTACAAGCTCAAACCATTAATGATGGCCGTCATACCAAATTCGCGCACACCGTAATAAATGTAGTTACCCGCGGCATCATCCTGAATACCTTTGCTATCGCTCCAGATGGTTAAGTTGGAACCCGCCAAGTCGGCTGAACCACCCAGAATTTCAGGTAACAACGGACCAAACCCGTTCAATGCATTTTGCGATGCTTTGCGTGAAGCAATGGTTTCGGCTTTCTCGTTAACCGATGCAATAAAGGCATCTGCACTATTCGCCCAATCTGCCGGAAGCTCGCCGTTAACGCGTCGCTCGAATTCTGCAGCTAGTTCCGGGTGAGCAGCATTATAGGCGTTAAACGATTCCTGCCACGATTGTTCTTTTTGAGCGCCCACATCTGTTGCGTTCCATGCATCAGCAATGTCCGCAGGTACTTCAAATGGCGCGTGCGGCCAGCCCAGTTTTTCCCGTACCAGCGCAATTTCATCATCGCCCAAGGGTGCGCCGTGGCTGGATTCTTTGCCGCCTTTGTTCGGCGAACCAAAACCAATGGTAGTTTTACAACAAATAATGGTGGGCTTATCGGTATTGGATTGTGCCTGACTGATGGCGGCGCTCAACGCTGCGCTATCGTGCCCATCGACACCGCTGATGACATCCCAACCATAAGATTCAAATCGCTTAACCGTGTCGTCGGTAAACCAGCCCTCCACTTCGCCATCGATAGAGATGCCGTTGTCATCGTAGAACGCGATGAGTTTGCCGAGCTTCAGCGTGCCCGCCAGCGAACACACTTCGTGAGAAATGCCTTCCATCAAGCAGCCATCGCCCAAAAACACGTAGGTGAAATGATCGACGATGTTGTGGCCTGGCTGATTGAACTGCGCACCCAGGGTTTTCTCACCAATCGCCATACCCACAGCATTAGCCACACCCTGACCGAGTGGCCCGGTGGTGGTTTCAATGCCCGGCGCATAGCCGTATTCGGGGTGGCCCGGGGTTTTTGAATGCAGCTGGCGAAAATTCTTCAGCTCTTCAATTGGCAAGTCGTAGCCAGAGAGGTGTAGAAGCGAATAATGCAGCATGGATGCATGACCGTTGGAGAGTACAAATCGGTCGCGGTTGGCCCAAGCCGGGTTACCGGGATTGTGGTTCAGGAAATCATTCCACAGAACTTCGGCAATATCGGCCATACCCATGGGCGCACCCGGGTGTCCGGATTTAGCTTTTTGCACCGCATCCATACTCAGCGCGCGGATCGCGTTCGCGAGGTCGCGTCTATCAGGCATTCTTATTCCTTACAGTTATTGGTTCGTGTGGCGACTTTGTCGTGTTAATGGGTCGTTTTCCGGGTCCGTGATTGGCGGTCTTGTTTGCCGACCTTGCTTACCGGTTTGGGGTGTTTAAAAAGCACGCCTGAGCACCCAAGTTCCCCAGTATAAACCAGCCTGAGGGCCTTGATTGGCGCATTTTCAACCAATAACTTGTAATGAGCACAACGGAACGAGTGTTGTGATTATTGATCTGAGTAGCTGCAATCAAAGAAGTATCAAAGAATTCCGCTATTATTTATGTACAAATATCCCCCAGCAAGGTAAAATAGGGGGTTAGGTCAAACGCCGTCAACCAAGAGTGAATTCCGCCCTATGGCAATGGATAAATCACAGCAGTCCAGTCTTAAGGAACTGATCGCGAAGGGAAAGGAGCAAGGCTACCTGACCTACGCAGAGGTTAACGATCACCTACCCGACGGCATCGTCGACCCAGAGCAAGTCGAAGAAATCATTGCGATGATCGGCGACATGGGTATCACCGTAGGTGAAGTTGCTCCTGAAGCAGACTCTCTGAGTATTTCAGACACCACCAGCAGCACCGATGACGATGCCGCCGACGAAGCCGCCGCCGTGTTGGCCACCGTCGATGGTGAGTTCGGTAGAACCACCGACCCTGTGCGCATGTACATGCGCGAAATGGGCACAGTGGAACTACTGACTCGCGAAGGCGAAATTGAAATCGCCAAGCGCATCGAAGATGGTTTGTACCAAGTGCTAAAAGCACTCGGCACCTACCCTGAAACCATCAACCTTCTGCTCGAGCGTTATCAAGCCGTTACTGAAGAACAAATGCGCTTGTCTGACGTTATCGTTAATTTTCGCGAAACATCTGAAGAAATTCGTGTGGCCAACCCGCCACCCAGTGCAGATGCCAAAGACAAGAAAGACGATAAAGAAGAAGAAGTGGTTGATACCGGCCCAGACGTAGAAGAAGTGAAGCGTCGGGTTATGGCATTGCAAAAAGAATACGCCAAAGCACTGAAAGCCATTGATGCAGCTGGCGGCATTCAAGATAAGAAAGCCAAAGAAGCCATGGAAAAAGTGGCTGAGATTTTTCTTGAATTCAAATACGCACCTGCGTTCGTTGCCACATTGGTCAACGGCTTGCGCGGTCAGGTAGAACGCATTCGTTCACTGGAACGTCAAGTGCGAGACATCTGCGTAAAAAGCTGCAAGATGCCGCGTAAAACATTCATTCAAACTTTCCCTGGCCGTGAAACCGACAGCACGTGGTTGCCAGAAATGTTAAGTGCGGATAAGCCTTATGTCGATGCGCTAAAAGAACGCCAGCCAGAAATTGAAATGATGCAAACGCGAATAGAACAAATTTGCGTTAGCTCTATGCTGGCCATTACCGACATTAAAGAGATTAACCGCCGCATGTCTATCGGCGAAGCCAAGGCTCGCCGTGCGAAGAAAGAAATGGTTGAAGCTAACTTACGACTGGTTATTTCTATTGCGAAAAAGTACACCAACCGTGGCCTGCAATTTCTTGATCTTATTCAGGAAGGCAACATCGGATTGATGAAGGCAGTAGATAAGTTCGAATACCGTCGTGGTTATAAGTTCTCAACTTACGCTACCTGGTGGATTCGACAAGCCATCACCCGCTCTATTGCGGATCAGGCACGCACTATCCGGATTCCGGTGCACATGATTGAAACCATTAACAAGCTGAACCGTATTTCCCGGCAAATGCTGCAACAAATGGGCAGAGAAGCCACGCCAGAAGAGCTGGCTGAAAAAATGGAAATGCCTGAAGACAAGATTCGTAAAGTGCTGAAGATTGCCAAAGAGCCTATCTCTATGGAGACGCCCATTGGTGATGATGAAGATTCGCACTTGGGCGACTTCATTGAAGACCAGAACATATTGTCGCCAGTGGAAACTGCAACCGGCTTAGGTTTGGGCGAAACCACGCACGAAGTACTGGCAAGCTTAACGCCACGTGAAGCGAAGGTGCTGCGTATGCGTTTTGGTATCGATATGAATACCGACCACACATTAGAAGAAGTGGGTAAGCAATTTGATGTAACGCGTGAGCGAATTCGTCAGATAGAAGCCAAAGCACTGAGAAAGCTGCGTCACCC
>CAKZUP010000126.1 GCA_937922945.1 uncultured Granulosicoccaceae bacterium | reverse complement strand
TTCGATGTGTTCAGAGACAACGTGCCATTGGTTAGAGGCACAAGCGCGCAAAGTTTTTTTAGTGATGACTTAGAACCCGGCACCACGTATGTTTGGGGCGTAAGCGCAGTACTCAATGGTAATACAGTAGGCGCGTCCAGTATTTCATTAACCACAACTGGTGAACGAACAACACCTGCGTCAAACGCGCCTAATTTTTCCGGCAGCTCGCGCTACTCCAGCAACACGGTTGAATTATTCTGGGTTCGAACACCCAATACGTTCACACAATATTATGAACTTAGCCGCAACGGGGTCGTTATAGCCGAACTGGATGCATTGAGTTATCTGGACAGGCAAGCCGCTTCGAATCAAGCCTGGACTTATGAATTGGTGGCAGTTGATGCAAACGGAAACCGATCGGATGCAGGCAGCATCACGGTTGAAGCATCTGATAGCACAGAGCCAACCACACCCACACAGCCGACAACGCCCATTGAGCCAGTCGCACCAGTTGGGAACATCAGCGCCCCCATCTTAACCGGCGCCACTTATTCACCAACCACCATAGAGATATTCTGGAATCGTTCGAGCAACCCCAACGTACGCTATAACGTGTTTCGTGACAATGTGCCGGTACTAACCAACACGGATGTACTCAGCTTCTATGATACGAACCTTGCACCAGGAACCAGCTACACCTACGGCGTGGCCACCGTACTTAATGGCGACACGGTGGCGGCCAGTGGTAATACGTTTACAACAAGGGCAATCGAAGGCGTTGAGCCCGAACTCAAAGACCGCCCATTGTTCTCTGGCGCATCACGCTATTCAATGACCAGTGTCGAGATCTTCTGGGTTAGAACGCCTAACGTGTTTACTGCCTATTACGAGCTAAGCCGTAACGGCGAAATTATCAACGCTCAACTGGATGCGCTGAGCTACTTCGATAACACAGCACCCAATAATCAAACGTGGACGTACACACTGGTTAGTATCGACGCCGATGGCAATCGCTCAGAACCATCAACAATCATCGTGGAGCCGATGCAGCTCTAGTTTTTATAACAGGGATGTTTTATCACAGTAATGTTTTATAACAGAGATGATGGGTAACCGCGACTTTATAGAATCTGTTTGGTATTACCGCATCAACCTAGTCGAACCCGGTTATTCAATAATCAACCCGGTGTGACTTTGCCTCACCTATTTCAATTAACTGTGTCAAACAAATCGTGCTCTGCATATGCTTGCACAACTTGCAAAATTGCAAAAATAAGCACCGACCCCGCCTGATTACAATCACCGCTTTGTATACCCACAAATACCTGAATTAGGTGATTGATTCGCCCCTTTATCAATGACATCTTCATACTCTTACGTTTGCGATTGAATGCAACCAAGTAACTTTTATAAAGCCATTGGTTTTTCACTTCGCGATATTTTTCATTCAAAGTCAGGATAGATGTAACTCATGGATAAGCTTAAAACCGTTTCCGTCTCTTTTTATTTTGTTTGCCTACTGTTTATCGCTGGTTGCAACACAACCAACACGGGCATACCTGCAGTCTGTGGCTTAGCCCCTGGAGACGAGGTCACCGATATGCAAATTGACAATGCCAACCCCACAGACCTCAATGAAGGTGAGGTTGCAGCAATATCAGTCACCGTGACGCTTAACCGGCCAGCCACAGCTGGCGGCGTTGTCTGCATGGAACTGAAAGACTCAGAACTGGTGCGAGGCGACCCAATGGCCATTGGCATTCTGGTTGTGAGCGAAGGAGACCAAACCGCAACCGGCACGAATGTATTTGGCGTACAGTGCTTCAATGATGAAATTCGTGGTCAGAACAACGCGTTGGTCGGCGCTTTCATTGCCGGCACTGTCAACTTACAGGCATCAACAGGAGAAAGAAGCACCCGCGTTCGGGCACAAGAATTGGGTGGTATACAACGATTTGCTGGTGCGCAAGTTGGTGTCGCTGGCGAACGCTCACAACGAATTCGAGTGCGTTGCAGTTAAAGCAGTAAGCGAAGTACTAATTTACGGGGGTGCATTGCATCCCTGTAAAACCATTGTTATGCTCACGAATCGAATAGTTCGCATCACCTGATTCACTGCCTCAGTTGTTCCAAGGTCGGTGCGACAGATCGTTGGAGCCCATGCAAAATAACCGCACGCAACAAACCATCATCCCCGTTGCTATAGACGAGTTGCACTCGTTTCTGGAATTAACGGTGGCCGAAAAAAGTAACGAGTTGTTCATCCTTGGCCCCCAGCTTGTTGAGTGGCAGATAGACGAGTTGCTATCAGGCGACTTGGCAAATGCACAAGTTATCCTGAGGTATAGCGACAGTTGGGACAAAGTATCCACAGAGGCGATATCAGCATTAACAACCTTGAACGAACTGTGCGTTGCTGGCAATTTGCTGTTAACCAAAGGTGCGAAAGCCATTGGCAAACTGCACCAGTTATCCACATTGAACTTGATGGAAACCGAATTCGATGACAAAGAATTCGGACACTTATCAAAGCTTAAACACCTAAATCATCTTAATGCCGCCCATAACAACTTAACCGACGATTCAGCCAAGGCACTCGCCGCAATAAAAACCCTGACGAACCTATCCATCTCACACAATCGCTTATCAGATGCAACGGCAGTCAAACTCACCGCCTTAAAGCAACTTGATACACTGAACATTTCCAACAACCGGAAAGGAACCTACTCGGCGCTCGGCCAATTACCGAACCTGCGTTCGCTCGACATTAATAGCAATAGAATCGGTGACGATGGCATAAGACATTTTGCATCGCTTAAAAACCTGACACACCTGAATGTGCACTACAACAATCTCTCGGCAGACGGCATTCGCTCGCTTGCGTCATTGCCAAACCTTGAAAATCTCGATCTTTCGGCCAACGAGCTCGATAAGAATGGCGCTGCAAAAGTAGCCATTGCCGAACTTATCAAACTACCAAAGCTCAAGACATTAAACTTGTCAGACACAGAGCTTACTGTTGATACGCTAAATGTGATTGCCAAAGCCAACACGCTAACATCGTTAGACGTATCTAAACACAACGAGATGGGACCAGCAGCCGGCCCGGTGCTTGCCAAGATGACTAACCTAACCACACTGAAGGCTTACACGCTTTACATGAAAGATGAAGGTGTATCCCACCTCGCATCGTTAACAAGATTGGAAGAGCTACATTTGAGTTTCAATGATATGGCTGATGAAGGTGCCAAGGCGCTAACACAACTTCAACAGCTACACACGCTCGACGTTAGTTTTAACAATATAGAAGACGAAGGTGCACGTGCAATTTCGCAACTGGCAAAGCTTGCTAACCTGAATATTTTCAGCAACAACATGCGCTTCAGCGGGCTCGACTCCCTCGCATCTTTGCAGAACCTGACAAAACTCAAAGCAGGCAGTTGCTCTGGCGCAGGCGCCGCTACTGACTCACTGAGTAGACTGACAAAACTCACCAAGCTAACCCTGCATGGATGCGAAATTGGCGATGAACACCTGACTCCGCTGTCGACCATGACGAACCTAACCGAACTAGGCTTACGAGAAAACAGCATCACTGATGCAGGCGTACCTACATTAGCTCCGCTAACCAACTTAACCACACTTGATGTCAGTCTGAACAATATAGGCGATAAGGGCGCTGACGCTTTAGCGTCAATGCACGGCTTAACTGAACTCCGGGCACGTGAAAACTCGATTGACGAACAAGGCATAGGCGCCATTATTAATGCCTGGCATAAGCGCGCGCGCTCTCAGCCGCTTTACATTCTGGACTTAGCCAAGAACCTACCAAAAGGCCAATTGAACGATGATATTCTCAGTGAATTTTCACACAACCCAAGACGATTAGTTGTTGCTTATCAGCACTATGCTAATGGCGAACCAATACCAGACTTCGATGCGCAGCAAGCAACAAACGATGCAGCAGAAGAATCTGGCGGGGCTACGGGCAAAACATTCAAATTTATTCTGTATTGGTTGGGGATACTGCTGCTGGCCTGGCTGTTCTACCGGTTTACCCAATAAACCGTATCTTCGTCTACACAGTACTCAACGCTGGCTTTACACAGTAATAAAAACGGCCCAAAGTCTGCGTTACGCTTACTCAATGCTGCCAGAAAATAATGTTGCAAACGATAGTCTCTGCTAAGGCCATACAACGCTTCACCAAGCCCATAGTACCCTGGAAATAAATGCGCGCTGCTCTTAACTTTATCCAGCGTGGCATCCAACGTTGACATAGCTAACTCTGTTTGCTCCTGCAACTTCTTGAACTCATCGGTGCTTTCAATGTGCTTGAATTCAACCGCATCAATGTACTCAATCGATAAAAATTTAACCCGATGAAATCTATCCAGGCTCGAAATTCTAAACCGTAAGTCTTGCGTTATCGTGTCTTCAATCTGTTTTTGGCTAAGCGTGTCACCATCGCGTGCAAATAGAATAGCTTTGACGACATTAAGCCGGGCAATTAATTCATCACGGCAGTCATAATAGCGAAAGATATCTTTTAGCTGCACCTCGGTTAAAGGAGGATCGTCGTAGAAAAAACAAAAGAAATGACTAGAGCTTACTGTTTTATCACCGCCGCAATAGCGGTGCCAACGGTTAATCATTTCGGCCTGTGGTGTTTTCGGGTTATCAATGACATTCGGCCCCGCCTTACCCGACATAATCTGCTGTTTCGAAATCACGAAGGCCAGCGCATCCCCGTTAATAGGGTCAAAAAGCTGCTCGTGCTGATTAAAGAAGGCAGAATCTCTGGCGTGCAATTCAAGCCATTGATGAGCCGCTTGCACGCCCTGCTCAAACGCCCCGTCTATGTCTTTAATGCGCAGTGAATTTAAATCAGACTTTGCACAAGCCTCAACCGGCGATGGCAAACAAGCACTCAAATATAACCACTGCACGGCAGCACTGGTATTTTGCGCTGACACAGGTAATTGCTTATTGTGAACACCCAGCGCATAGGTCACTTCTGGATCTCCGGTGTGTGCTACGCATTGCGCGTGATACACCGCTTTCTCTGCCTCATCGCCATCGCTTTTCTTAGCCCTGCTATAGAGCGTAAAGAGCGCCTTATGCACATCTTCCTGACCATGAAAATCTGGCTGTTCGAGCCAGTGAATAGCTTGTTTGTCGGAAACGGCCAAACCCACTGCAGTCACCAGCGCTTTATCACTAACCAACAACGCCACTGTTTTTTGCGCTAACAGATGGCCTTGATTGGCTGACGACACAAGGTACGGGTGTGCACTTGGGGTGTTAGCCGATAGGCACTGATACAAATCAAAACAAGCTTCAGCATGATTGCGAACCACGTTCAAATTGAACACCGACTCAATGGCAGTGGCGTCCAGCGCAGCCTTTTGTAACCACATACGCGCCTTCGACCGATCAGTTGGTACCTCGTTACCAAGATAATACTGAAGGCTCAGCTTCGCCTGAGCATGATGATCGTGCCGATTGGCAAGCAACAGAAGCTTTGCAAGTTCCATTGCTTGTTAAAGTGAGTTGTTCGAACGTGTAACGCGGTCATGAACAACGCGAAGCTTATTGCTTCTCGTCGTCATCGTTATCGCGATCTTTAAACGCAGCTTCTATTCTGGCAATATCTTTAGCTGACAAATTGAGATTTTTAAAGCCCTCAATTTTTTCATACTCCGCCATTCGCATTTGTAAGGCTTCATCTTCATCAATCTCATCTGAGGATACCTTCTCAGATGGTGAAATCATGCCTTTCAGCTTATCTTTTATGGACATAAGACCTCCTTCTCTTCATCAATACCGGTTAGTTTTGGGTTAAACGAGCGTTGAATGAACAAATTAAAACGCTGTGGTAATTTAGCCGAACAGCGCCTTAATCCGATTCAGGCACATACCCTTCTGGCATAGTCGCATCGTCGGTGAACAAAAACTTCTCCATCTCCTCTTCCAGAAATTTTCGGGCTTTCGGATCAACGGGCGTTAAACGGTACTCGTTAATAAGCATGGTCTGGTGGCTCACCCACATTTGCCATGCTTCCTGGGAAATGTTCAGATAAATTCGCTTACCTAAATCACCGGGGTAAGTAGGACGCTCTAGCCCTTCGGATTCTTTATTCAGTTTGACGCATTGCACCATACGTGACACGGGCGCTTCTCCACTTTTAAGTTGCTATTACATCAAGCATACAAGCAACCAGCGTTGGCTGTCTGGCAACTCGGCGTATTAATCCCACCAAGTGTCAGATTTTCGCGGCGGATTGGCGCTATACGACAAAGGTTCGTCAATTCAATTCTGAAATTAGCTTGCACTGTTAATCATTTAATGGGCTACCGGGCCGCGGCGGCCAACAATACCGGCTTTCACCCGGGCCGCATTCTACGCTCAAACAAGACCTAGATCACACTTGTAAATTATTACATGTGATATTACTTGTAACATTACATGTAATATTGTAAACTTTTGCCATGGTTATCAAGACATCTGCGCACTATCAGCGTGAATACCGAAAAAGATTGCGCGAACAAGGGCTGGTTAAAAAGGAAATCTGGATTCTTCCAGAACAACGTCCCAACGCCCGAATTATCGAAAAAGCCTTGCGCAAACCTTTATCAACAACGCCCGTTATACCCACTGAACTGGATGGCTCGAATCGTGCGAAGTGGCGTACTGGAGCGCTTTTTGGAGAGTTGAGCACCACGGCAATGGTGAAAAGCGGCAAGGCCAGTATCGAGATAATCGATAACGATGAGCCCGCCATGATGATCACCATGCACCAATACGGCGATTTACCCATTTTCATGACCGTCTCGGGCGATCAGATAGTGGCAGAAGCCGTGTTGTGGCCTGCCAGCATGGTGGACGATAAAGCAAGCTTTAACGAGACCATTCTGCGAACGCAGAATTACTACCCGTTATCGACCATTTGCTTAGGCAAACGTGCAGATGAAGATTACTACCTGATGGAAGGCTCGGTGAGCTCAGCATCGCGTATTAACGACATCATTCTGGAATTGGAAACGTTGGCCAACAACGTTATTCGAGTAACAGAAGCCTATGCAGACATTCTTCGATAAATACCGGCACGTGCAGGAGCTCCAGGTATGAACGTTTTAGCTAAGTTGGTTACAGCGATAAAAGGCGGGGTTACCGAAGTCGGTGAAGCCATCGTTGACGGGCAAGCCATGCGGATTCTTGAACAGGAGATACGCGATGCGGAAGAAGCCCTGAACCAATCGAAAGATTCACTGGCCGCGATGATAGCCAGACAAAAACGTTCGGAAGAAAAGAGCACCGAACTGGCAGGGGCTATTGAGGAGCATGAGTCTTACGCGATAAAGGCCCTTGAAAAAGGTGAAGAGGAACTGGCGATTGATATCGCAGAAAAATTAACGGAACTGGAAGAACAACTCAACCAGGAACGAAACACGGGTAATGAATTTGCTGCAAGCGCTAACCGTATGCGAGATGCCATTGCCCGCGCGACAAAAGATGTGCACTACATGAAGCAACAGGTAGACACCGTAAAGGCCACTGAATGTGTGCAACGCGCGGAAGCGGCAGTCTCCGAACGTCACAGCGGGTCGAACAGTAAGTTAAGAACGGCAATGGAATCGCTTGAACGCTTGAAAGAGAAGCAAGCTTTGGCAGAACTGCAGATGAGCGCAGCCAATGACCTTGGCAAGAACAAAGCATCACTGGAACAGCGATTAGAAGAAGCAGGAATAACAGAGGCAAGCAATGCCAGCGATGTACTGGAACGACTTAAAAACAGGGCGCTGGATAAAACCTGAAAAGAGAAAAGGAAGCCATCCATTATTCACGTAATGGCATAAAACGAAAAACGACGACCACAAGTTTAATAGGGAGGAGTAATAGATGTTCGCTATATTTTTGAGTAAAAGCATGGATCCGTTTTATCAGAACATAAGCTCGTTCCCGACCGTCATTTTCACCATACTGCTCTTCGTGTGTGCGCTGTACTGGGCTGGCGCTGTGATTGGTCTGGTTGATATCGACATTCTGGATGTTGATGTCGACAGCAACATCGATATGAACCCCAATACGCCTCATACCAACCCGGATGTGTTGGCAGGCTTACTTATAAAATTTAAGCTGGTCGGTGTACCGGTGGTTATTACCTTGTCGATCATCATCCTTATCGGCTGGTTTATCTGTTACTACCTCGCGCACTTTTTGCTTGGCTGGACCGATAACGGGTTCGTTCGATTCCTGCTTGGCTTACCCATCAATGCCGCATCGCTGATAGCCGCCGCATGGTTAACCAGCCACTTGATGAAACCACTGCGTAAAGTGTTCAAGCATTCAACTAACCAGTCGCATAAACACATTTTCGGTCAGCGCGCGGTGGTACGCACCAGCCGCGTTGATGAACACTTTGGCGAAGCCACATTAGACGACGGCGGTGCCGGGCTAATTTTAAAGGTACGCACCAACGGTGAAGAAACATTTTCCAAAGGCGATCGCGTGGTTATTTTCGATCGCTTGAATGACAACAACGTATATCGAGTTATTTCAGAAAAAGAATTTTCCGGAATGTAAACCGGACACATTACACAGGTATAAAAGGAAACCAAACCATGGCTGATTTATCCGTACTCATGCCTATCTTCACAACAGTGGGGATGATCTTACTGGTGCTGCTGGGACTTGCCGCACTGTTCAAAGCGTTTTATTTTAAAGTAGAACAAGGCACGGCTCTTATCGTTAACGACATGAGCGCCACGCCGAAGGTTCACTTCACCGGTGCGCTGGTGTATCCGATTCTTTACAAGAAAGAATTAATGCGCATTTCTCTGATCACACTGGAAGTTGATCGAAGAGGCAGTGACGGGCTTATTTGCGCCGACAACATGCGAGCCGATATCTCGGTTGCATTTTATCTGCGCGTAAACGAAACACCCGAAGATGTCTTGAAGGTGGCAAAATCCATCGGCGCTAGTCGCGCATCCGATAAAGATGCGGTGCATGATCTGTTTGCTGCCAAGTTCTCTGAAGCCTTAAAGACAGTGGGTAAGCAAACCGAGTTTGTGCAGTTGTTTGAAAACCGACAGATGTTCCGCGAAAAAATCATTCAAGTGATTGGCGACGACTTAAACGGTTACGTACTTGAAGATGTGGCCATTGATTATTTAGAGCAAACGCCTAAATCGTCGCTCGACTCATCGAACATTCTCGATGCAGAAGGTATCAAGAAGATCACCGAGCTAACGGCAATGCAGAACATTCGCACCAACGAATTAGAGCGTGATGAAGAACTGGCGATTAAAAAGAAAAACGTTTCAACGATTGAAGCCATGCTCGAATTAGAGCGCCAGCAAAAAGATGCAGAGGCACGTCAACAGCGCGAAATTTTGTCTATCCAGGCGCGTGAAGAAGCCGAAACCCGCAAAATTCAAGAAGAAGAACGACGCAAGGCAGAACAGACGCACATTCAGGTTGTGCAGGACTTGGCCGTGCAAACCGAAAATCAGAAGCGCGAAGTGGAAGTGGCTGAACAGAATCGTGAACGTGCGGTGGCCATTGAGCAGGAAAAAGTGATTCGTGCACGTGATCTTGAAGTGGTCTCACGCGAGCGTGAAGTATCGGTGGAACAAATTCTGGCGCAAAAGGCGGTTGAAGTTGAGAAGAAAGAAATTGCCAATGTTATCCGCGAACGCACCATTGTTGATAAAACCGTGGCCATTGAAGAAGAACGCATTAACGAAGTGCGCGAAGTATCAGAAGCCGATCGTGCCAAGCAGGTGCAGGTATTAGCCGCTGAAGCGCAAGCGGAAGAAGACAAAGTGAAAGAAATCGTCTCAGCACAGGCACTGGAAGCCGCCGCACAACACAAAGCCACCGAAATTACCGTACTGGCTGATGCCCGCCTCGCAGAAGCGAATCGCGAATCGGATGCCAAGAAGGTGTTGGCCGAAGGTATTAAGGCCGAGGAAGCAGCCACAGGCTTGGCCGAAGCCGAAGTCATGCGCGCAAGAGGTACCGCAGAAGCCTCCGCTACCACAGAGGTGGGGATGGCCACAGCGGATGTCACCAAAGCCCAGTTCCAGGCAGAAGCGGCTGGTTTGACCGACAAGTTTGCTGCGATGGCTGAGATGAGTGGCGAAACACGCGCACACGAGGAATACCGCATGGCGCTGGAAACCGCGTTCAAAGAAGCACTGCATTCCATCGATGCAGGTAAAGAGATCGCGAAAGAAAACGCGGAAATTCTGTCTATAGCATTGCAGAAGGCACACATCGACATTGTTGGCGGTGAAGAACACTTCTTCGACAACTTTGCCAAGTCGCTCTCTATCGGCAAAGCCGTTGATGGCCTGGCTGAGAAAAGTGATGTTGTGCAAATGCTATTAGCGAAGGTTGCCACCATGGGCAGCGGTGCTAACGGTGTTGGTTCTGCGAACAGTGCCGCCAACGGCAGCGCGAACGGTCACGGTGAGCTGGCTCCAACAGACTAAGCAATGAGACCACAGCACGGCTCTGAACACGAGCCGTGCTGCAGGTGACGCATTAATGCTGGGTCGAATACGGAACCCGCATTTATCAGGCGTTCTCTTTTGTGTAGTTAAAGGGTCTGGGCTATGGAACAAGACAACCAAACAAACGATACAGCGCGTAATGTAGTGGATAAAGCCGTCACAGAAGGCGGTAGCTACGAGATTATTCGCCAGCGTCTGGTTGAGCAAGGCAACGAGCTTGATCAGAAAATTGCGGCGCTAAACAAAGCAAGGTCGGATGCGTTCGGTTCTACCGATTTAATGGTGTTGGGCCGTTCACGCGTTCGTACTGAAAACAATTGCCAGGGGCGAGACATTGTTCAAATCGGCCCCTACTTGGTGTTTGGCTACAACGTTTTCATCGGATTAAAGAAGAACACGCAGGTTGACGATGTCTTCTCCATGTACACACTGGAACGTGATGACGACAAGTTCACGCTTAACCAAGTACCGCTGGACGATAGCTTCCTGGCCGACGCAAAGTTCAAACAGGATTTTGATGAACTGTATCGCTACTACAAGGATACACACCTGGTACAGCTGGTTCTACGAGACGGCAAACTGTTAGCAGGCTTTCAGATTGGCGAACGTATCGATGACTTGCGCGTGTTTCGCTGGGCGGTATCGCCCGATGGCCAAACGGTGTCGTATATCGACAACCGTGGTGAACGCGAACTGGACTTGCCACAAAGACACGACTTCGAATGGATAGAGACCCAACGCGAACACATCGTACAAGGCCGCTTCCCGCACATTAATATTCTGGATACCTTGTTCGTTGAAACCATTGGTGGCGACTTAACCGTCAAGATTGAAAACAACTCGCAAACCGGCGAAGGCATTTACAGTGAACCGGTAGACGAAGAAAACCAATCCATTAACGATGCCTCGATTCTCTATGCACAGGTCGGTCACCTTATATTAGTGAAGGTGCTTCCGTATAAAGAGGAACAATGGCGTTACTTTCTATACAACCCGCTTAACACCGAAGTGCGCCGTATCGATGCCATTGGCGATTCGTGCGTCAGTTTACCGGAAGATCATGGCGTTATTTTCCCCGACGGGTTATACCTTGAAACCGGCGAATACAAATCGTTTGGTGTGAATCATCCGGGCTTGCAATTCAAACGCCGCATACGCTCACCCAACGGCGAAGATGTTCTGTACATTTTCTATGAGCCCGTGGGAGGCACGTTTGCGCTGCTCGCGTACAACCTGATTACTAAAACCTTGCAAAACCCGATTGTCACGCACGGCTATGCATTAAAAGACGACGGCATCGCCATTGTTTTTACAGCCGGCGAAGAACCTACGCGTATGCACCCAATGCAAGTGTGGCAAACGCCCTTTTGCAGCGATGAATTCGCCAATGCAGTACCAACCGATACCAGTTTTTACTCACGGATAGGCAATGCAGAACTGGTGCGCGGTGTTTCAGATTTATACAGCATTTCACGGCTTATCCAATCGGAAACCGTGAGTGCCCGTCACTACGACTTACTCAGTAAAGCCAACGCCAAACTGTTTGATGATCACTACTGGCTTAACGAGCCTGAAACCAACGGCATCAATGCGAGCATAGTTGAGGTTGGAAAAACCGTTGAACTCATCGTTGATGAATTTGAAAAAGTAGAGAGTATCCGTGCACACTCTGCCAGCGAAATGAAAAAAGCCTTGGCTGAGCAAAATACCATTGTGACGCAAATAGCCAACGCCACCATGGATAGTGTTGAAGAATACGTGGATGCGCTAGACAGTTTGCGTCGACAGCGCGGCCATCTGACCACCATTCGCGAATATCGCTATATGGATGTTGACAAGCTCAAAGCCATGGACGAAGAGCTTATCGACTTAAACGAAACACTCAGTGAGCGTACCGCCGTTTTCTTAAGCGACGATGCGGCCCTGCTGCCCTACCACACGGAGATAGACGAGCTGGATGCACGTTTGCCCACTCACACCAAGGTGGCCGATCTTGACCCAGACTTATCGCATCTGGAAAAAATCGCTGGTGGTCTGGATTTACTCTCAGAGCTTATTGCGACATTAAAAGTCGATGATGCCACGGTGCAAACCCGCATAGTGGATGCTATTTCTTCGGTGTATTCCAAACTCAATCAATCCCGCGCGCGCGGCAAACAACTGCGTAAAGACATGGGTTCCGCCGAAGCGGTTGGTCAGTTCGCAGCCCAATTCAAGCTCTTCTCGCAAAGCATTACCAACGCGTTGGGTCTGGCTACCGACCCGGAGCGCTGTGATTCTCAGTTAAGCAGATTATTGGTGCAACTCGAAGAGCTGGAAAGCCAGTTTAGTGAGCACGAACAGTTCCTGGCCGACATTCTCGATAAGCGAGAGGAAATTCACGATACGTTTGCCGCCCACAAACAACAACTGATAGATGCACAACAGGCACGAGCACAAACCTTATCCGATGCCGTTGATCGGATGCTGGGCAATATCGAAAAACGCGCCCAGCGTTTTGCTGAAATGGACGAACTCAATACCTACCTGGCCTCAGATGCCCTGGTGTTAAAAGTCAACGACATTGTCCAGCAATTGCGTGATCTTGACAGCGCGGTTAAGGCTGATGATGCCGAAGGCCGATTGAAGATGATTCGCGATATGGCCTTGCGTGGTTTACGCGATCGGGGCGATTTATACAGCAGTGACGGCAAAACCATTTCGCTCGGTCCACGACATAAATTCAGCGTGAACACCGAAGAGCTCGACCTCACCATAATACCTCGTGGTGAAGGGCTGGCACTGCATCTGGTGGGCACCCAGTTTTTTGAGCCCATCGATAACGAGCGATTGAATGCACTTAAGCCGTATTGGCACATGAGCCTGACGTCTGAAACCAAGGATGTCTATCGCTCGGAGTATTTGGCTTACTGTTTTATTGAATCAATTAGAAACGGTGAACACGATCTGGATTGGAAGGCACTGGTTATCGCGGTTAACGATATCGACGTAATAGAAGAGCAAATACGCAGCTTTGCCACTGCTCGATATAGAGAGGGTTACCAAAAAGGTGTTCATGACAGCGATGCGGCACAGATTGTAAAAGCGCTTGTACCACTCATGGAACAGGGAGACTTGCTGCGCTTTTCACCTGAGTGTCGAGGGCTTGCACAAATCTTCTGGCATGCACTGACAAACAAGCCTGATGGCAATGGTAAGAGCCATAGCGATACCCTCATTGCATTACAAAAACGAGCACGATCTGCGACTCGCCTACAAACCTTGTTCAATGATCCAACCGCGATTCGATTAATCGAAAAAGAAATCCGTGCACTACTGCACACTTGGTTGAACGCCAATTGGCTGAGCGCCAATGAGCTCAATAGCAATACGTTGAATACTCATGAATCAACAAGCGATATACCTGAACACATGGTGAGCCAGATCGCCTCGTATCTGGCGGCAGAATTAGGCCGTGACACCCTGAAGTTCGTTCGCTCGCGTCAGGCAAGCGCGATGGAGCGAAAGCTTGAACAAGTACTCAGCACAGACGTATTAAAAGAGCTGCGAACCTCGCTTGCCGAACTGGCCAATCGCCCGGCACAGCAACGCGATCTGGCGCATGCATGGCTCAAAGCCACCTTCGCAGACGATGTTTCAGCGGCTCGCTATATTCCCGAAGCAGCTGCAGCGCTGATAACGCGCGACAAAGTTCATACACGCGATGTTGACGTGAATGTTGAAACAACCATTAGCGGCTTATACGGCGAACACGATCGCATTAGCAATGCAGAACTTGCCATAACCCTGGATGAGTTTCTGGCACGACTCGACCATCACTGCTCACACGTTGCAACCGGCTACGCTGAATATCTGTCGCTTCGTCACACCATAGCTGCAGATGCGCGCGACGCCCTTCGGCTCGATGAATTCAAGCCCAAGCCGTTAAGTTCGTTTGTACGCAATAAACTGATCAACGATGCGTACTTACCACTTATTGGCGATAATCTGGCCAAGCAAATCGGTACGGTCGGTGAGGACAAGCGCTCAGATTTAAACGGTTTGCTAATGATGATCTCTCCTCCCGGCTACGGCAAAACCACGTTAATGGAATACGTTGCCAGTCGCATGGGCATGACGTTCATGAAAATCAATTGCCCATCACTGAGCCATGATGTGAGTTCGCTAGACCCTGCCACCGCACCGAACGCCACGGCCGCGCAAGAGTTAAACAAACTGAACCTTGCACTGGAGATGGGCGACAACGTCATGCTGTACCTGGATGACATTCAACATACCGGTGCCGAGTTTCTGCAAAAGTTTATTTCATTGTGTGACTCTACTCGTCGTATCGATGGCATCTGGAAAGGCCAGACTAAAACCTACGATATGCGTGGTAGAAAGTTCTGCGTTGTCATGGCGGGTAACCCGTACACCGAATCTGGAGAGACATTTAAAATCCCGGACATGCTGGCCAATCGTGCCGATATTTATAATCTTGGCGATGTGCTTAGTGGTAAAGATGAGCAATTCAAGCTGAGCTATATTGAAAACTCGCTAAGCTCCAACCCAGTGCTGGCGCCATTAGCCACACGCGATATGAACGATGTGTACAAACTCATAGATATCGCCAAAGGCAAGAACGTTGCGTTAACCGATTTATCGCATGCGTACAGCGCAGCTGAAGTCAACGAGATCAAAAGCGTACTACAGCGATTGCTGGTAGTGCAGGACACCGCATTAAAAGTTAATCAACAATACATTGCATCGGCTGCACAAGAAGACAAGTACCGTGTTGAGCCACGCTTTTTATTGCAAGGTAGTTATCGCAACATGAACAAGCTGGCAGAGAAGATCTCAGCTGTGATGAACGACACCGAACTCGATGAACTCATTAACGATCATTATCGAGGCGAGGCACAGCTGCTCACATCGGGCACAGAGGCAAACTTACTGATGCTGAAATCGTTGCGCGGCACATTAACCACAGAAGACCAGCAGCGCTGGGAGCAAATCAAAGTAGATTTTCTCAGGAACAAGGCCATGGGTGGGGATAGCAGCGATGCCGGTCAGCGTATCGTGGCTCAACTGACCGATCTTGTGAATGGTGTGAGCACACTGGGCGAGAACCTGAAGCCCAACGGCGCACTGGAAGCACAACTGCAACAACAAGCGGCATCGGCAAAGACACTGCGCGAATCACTGGATGCGATTGGTCAATCGGTGCAACAACAACGACAACCCCATGTGACGATAACCAACACACCATCGCCCGAATTTGCCAAAGTGTTGGAAACACTGAGTGAAACCATTGAGAGCACCTTGTTCCCACTGGTTCGCAGTATGGATAACCGCATAGCTCAGGACATACAGGCACACAGCGAACTCAAGCAGTTATCTGAAGAAGTGCAGGCGTTAAAACAACGTTCCAGACACGACTAAGGGCACAGCGAAGCACATGGCACGATCAGCAGAACCCTGCGAACTGAGCACCAGCATAGTGGTTTCGTGCTCAGTTCAACAATGTTGGGACCATTACATCGACAACGAACAGATTCCTCGGTGGTCGTCGTCAGTTGAGAAAATTGATTTCAACGATAAACTAGTCCAGTTGGGCAGCACACGAAAAAATCACTTGAATATTGCAGGCAAACACGGACACACCGTAGAGCAATGCACCTTACTCGACCCACTGAAGCGAATAGCATTTTCCGTTCTGGAAGAAACCTTCGGTTTCTCGCACATGTTGAACGAATACGGCTTAAGTACAAGCTTCGATGTAGACGCCGAAGGCACACTGATAGTCATACAAACCCGCTATGTAGCGAAAACAATATTTGCCTCCGCCATGAGTGCCACCTCGACACAACAGCAACTGTTGAACCTGATGGAAAACACACTGGCAGAGTTCAAGCGATACACAGAGAAACTAACTTAGCGCCAGCTGCGTTTGTGTAGCATCATCGGTGAGCAGTGCCAGTATTTTTTTCATTGGTGCTGCTATGCCACCGGGTAGATTTTCACCGTCGAACCAAACATACGCATCGGCTTCCAGAACCACATTCGCACTCTGCTGCTTGACGTTAACTGCCACAACATCGATGTCTAAATGATAATGGCTAAATGTATGCCGAAACTGCGCAACCGATTCTGACTTTTCCGTCGCGACCAAACCCGCGCTGGTTAACCATTCCTCCAAGCTTGACTCACCCTGCTCTGGCAGACTCCACAAACCTCCCCAGATACCCGAGGGCGGTCGCTGTTCCAGCAACACACGATGCGCGTTGTTACGCAGCACCAGCATGGTGGTGGTTTTTACCGGAATACTCTTCTTCGGCTTCTTACCCGGATAGCTTGCTTGTGTGCCTTTTTTATAAGCACCACACAGACTCACTAACGGACACTGCTGACACTGCGGCTTGGTGCGTGTACAAACCGTGGCGCCAATATCCATCATGGCCTGATTAAACGGCCCGGTTCGTTTTGCTGGCGTGACCTTTTCAGAGTGTAACCACAAGCTGTCCAGCACCGGCTTCTTACCCGGCCAGCCGTCGACACAAAAACACCGCGCCAGCACACGTTTCACGTTGCCATCGAGTATGGCTTCGTGCTGCCCGCCAGATAAGCTCAATACCGCAGCGGCCGTTGATCGCCCAATACCCGGCAATGCCTGTAACGCATCCAATGTAGTTGGCAGCTCGCCATCGTGGTCTGCCACTACCGTTACGGCGCAGCGATGTAAATTTCTAGCGCGTGCGTAGTAGCCCAATCCTGACCAGTGCGCGAGGACGTCGTCGATGGAGGCTTCAGCCAGATGCAGCATGGATGGGAAGCGCTGCATAAAACGCTCGTAATACGGTGTTGCGGTGGCAACCTGCGTTTGTTGCAACATAATCTCAGACACCCACACGCGATACGGCGTTGGATTTTGTTGCCACGGTAGGTGTTTCCGGCCATGTTTATCGAACCACGTCAGCACCAGTTGTGCAAACGCGTGATCGGCTTGTTTCTTCGCTGCAGGCATAAGTGGGGTTGCGTCAAATAGCGTTTAAGCGTGTTGTCGCCCAGCAGTGTACACCGGCAAGATTCAATCTTGTGTTTGTTGGCGTGTTTTTCTTTGCGGTGGTGCTAAGGAAGAATGCGCAGCGGTTTTATTGCGGCTTTGCCCATCCGTGACAATGGCCTGCGCGCCTTATTCGCAGCACGCATGCCCATAGCACAAGCAACCACAAGCCGGGCGACTGTGTAGCGCCAGTGCCACCTGCAATACTGCACCCAGAACCCACCGACACAATTGGGTCGACAGATGCGTCCGTACCCGTTGCCGCAAGCGCATTGCGCGTTTCATCAGCCACTGCACCGCTGTGCCCGGGCGTTTGCACATTCAGATTGCGCGCTTCCATAACAAACCCATCCCAATGCGAATGCATGACTTGTCTATCTTCGTTTCTGGGCACATGGTGGAACGATACGCGATGCCACAGTACAACATCCTCACCTACCAGACTTTCATCGTTAACGAACTGCAAAATATTTTCATCGCAGTCGGGATTAAATTTTGCGTTCTCACTAACAAAGCGTTCACAATCATTTTGCAATGTGACAAAAAAATCAAACTCGGTGAACGCATTTTTCTCTTTATCGACGTGCCGATGCCCGTGATTAACCGGTTCAATCAAATACCCCGGCGCAACATCGCTTGCAGCTTTATCGTTGATCATCCACGATCGCATGGTGTCCGGTGCAATGCTACGAGCAACCTCGGTATTAAACTGGCTTTGTACTCGCGCCCGACGGCCATCGCCATCAAGGTTAAAATTAATCTCACTCACAATATCATCGGTCGCACTGTCGCCTAAATCGAAATCCATGCGCCAGTAGTAATTGTGCGTATGAGACAACCAGGATTTACCCGGCACGCCTTCAAGTTTGCGCCCGAATTCAGATTGCTCATCATCTGATGAACGCTGCAAGGCGCCTGCGGCGCCCACACTCGGCTGAACAGACCCATCGTCAAAAAACTTCCAAGTAATAAGGTACGTATAGGCGCCTACTTGCGACACTGAAAACACCGACAAACTCTGTGCCTGTCTGCTTTCATTTGCGGTTGAGTAGGTGTCTTTCTCAGCTGAGATGAGATAACACAAACCTGCACGACCACCAATATCCACCAGCGTACCGTTCGGGCAATCGTCCGGTGTTAAGGTTGAAATGAAACCAGCGCCTAAACCGAACTGCGTGACATCGTTATAGGTCACGTTGCTGTCATCGTAAGTCACATGCAACTGCGAGAGCCTCAGCGAACTGAACACCGAATACGGCTCCGCATCAGCGGGCTGAAAATACGCCTCGCTGAGCACAATATTTTCGCGCAGTCGAGAGTCCCAACACATACCCCACGCCGCACCATTGTCAAATTGCACTGAAATTTGATTAACCTCAGGGCAGGACAACTCGGCATCGGCCGCAGCGGTATGCATGAACAAGTAGCAGCCCATGAACAACACCAACAAGATTAAGCGTGTTATTTTCATTCGATGACCGGCGTAAACGGTGTGCTGGCGGTCCAGTCAAAAGGCATCAGCGTGAATCGCGATTCACGCATCAGCAGTGCCGGGTAATCTTCCTTTTTCGGTAGAAACTGCCTTGCCGTGCTGAACCAGACCACCGTGTCGGTATTCTGTACAGACTCACCATTCACATAGTCATCCAGCGAATCGCCACAATCGGGTTGATGTCGCGCATTGCCCGACGCCAACTTCTCGCACTCACGCGCTGCGCTAACCGCAAAATCGAACACCGACCAGTTATCGGTGCGGCTCGCATAAGCAAACCCCGACACTTGTGGATCCAAGTAGTAGCCTATACGCGTATCACGATCGGGGCCGGAAGACACATCTCTATCGCGTATCAGCCAGCCTTTAAATTGCTCACGATTAACCTTGTGTAGCGATTCTGTCGTTATTGGCGTGACGTTTATTACGCGCCGTAACGCAGTGCTTTGATGTGGTATGAACGCCATCGCTTCAACGATGTCGTTGTCGGGTGTGTTGCCAATATTAAAATCGAGCTTCCATGTACTTACATAGGTTGCGTGGCTTGCGCGTTGCTCCAGAGCAATATCGCTTGAGTAGTTATCGTTGCCCGAAAAGCGACTCAACACCCCACCCAGACGAACCATAGGCGAGATCAAACCGTCTTCGCTAAATTCCCACACTTGTTCAACAACGAAGCCGTCTATGGCAGACCATGCATGTAAGGATACCGCGCGTCGACGGTGTGATTCGCTGTTACGTAAACTGGTTAGGGCATGCAGGTTTTGCTCACGCACACACATACTGACGTTATCTGTCACAGCTTGAATTTGCCCATCCGGGCAACGTTCGGCAGTTACCGGCAATTGGTTTGCCGCCCCTAAACCATGTGTGGAAAGCCAATGTTGCGCAGCTGTATCCTCGTCGTACTTAAATAAAATTTGCGCAATCGATGCGCTGTCCAATACTTTGGTTAGCTCGTTAAGTGGCGCACCGTAATGCACTTGACCGACCATCAAACCGGATTGATCATCGATACTTACGCACATAGACCAGCGCGCACCTGAATCATAACTGCGTTCAAACAGTATCTGACTTGACTCACCACTAGCCGTGCTTTCATCCGGCATACATGAAGACGATGCTTGCGCACCAGACGAACCAATCGCTGCTAAAAAGCATACCAACATGAGCAGATAGAAGCGCTGACTCATTGCAGCCCTTGCAGGAATATTTCGCCGCTCACCAAGTCGACTATAGGCTCAACTGAAAAATTAAAATGATCAGGCGTAAAAACCGACACCAGTGCACAGCGCGACTGACCACAACCGGAATTAGCGGGCAAGCGACTCTCCGGAGTCCAGATAGACACCTTCATATCGATACTATGCTGCTCGGTTAACGACTCGCCAAACTGCAGCTGATATTCTTTCGACAATAAATCGAACAACATACCGTGCTCTTGCAATAACTGCGTTGCATAGTCAGATTCGGTTTGATTCAATGGCAAGTAGCGAGAGCTCAATACACGAGTACTGATTAGCTCACCCGTATTGCCATCAACAATGTCCAATGAAGCGCTCAAGCTTTGATAGTCAAAAGAAAACACTTCAACCAGTAACGAACGCTGCGCCGATTTTTGCTTACGCTCTTTCGGCTCGATTAACAGTATTTGCACACCCAACGGGTGAGACGCAATAGATGGCGCTTTACTACGCTGGGCCACAGATGCACGCTGCACGGTCGACGCATGAATCGCCTTGCGCTGCTTTTCTGATAGTGAAGGAAGCCAAGCAGCGATGCTGTGGCTGGTGAGAACACTGAACGTAAAAGCTGCTAAAACCAAAGCCTTTTTTACTCTCGAAGACTGCGGTTTACTGTGCATCGCGTTGCGGTGTTCAAGGTTGTTGATATCGGAATACGTGGCCCTGTGCAGCGCAGCAAGCTTTGCCGCGGCAGAGCGCCGTAACTGGCTTTTCTCACGCAAAAATCTTGCCGGTGAGCAGGGTCAATACCGGCAGGTTTCTCAATTCAGGCGCGGATTACTGGGTTGGCTTCAACGGGTACGCTCCACTGGGTCCGCTCTAGTGGGCCGGCTCTACTGGTTCTGCTCAACGGTGAGCGCGAAGGCATCAACTTGCCGGTGGCAAAGTCCACTTTGTCAGGAAATCACCAAGCCATTGCGTGATGCTGTCTTCATTCTTTATCGCGTCAGCGATATTTTTGGTTCTGGTGGCATCATCGAGCGCGCCGGTTTCGCGCTTCGCATTTCTTTCGTGCCAAATACGCAAAACATCGATGTTTACTTCTGGATGAAATTGCACACCATACATATTCCGACCCACTTTAAAAGCCTGATTTTCAAACTGCTCGCTGAAGGCTAGATGGGTCGCTCCGCTAGGCAGTTCAAACCCCTCTGAATGCCACATCATAAATTTTAAAGGATCATTAAGAAAGTCTGCGCCTGCATCCGTGGGGAGGACGTCGAAGAAACCGATTTCTTTGAGATTATCAGGATGGGCCGATACCTCTGCACCCATGACTCTTGCCAACATTTGAGCACCGAGACAAATGCCAAAGAATGATTTGTCGAGCTTCATACACGTTTCGATGAACGCTAGCTCTTTTAAAACCCAATCGTGTTTTTGACTATCATTCGCACTGGCTGAACTACCAAACACGATGACACCGTCGTAGTGCTCAGCCGGCGGAAGGGGTTGTCCTGAAGCCGGGTAGCATACGTCGTATGAAGCGCGGCTTTTATCCATCCATGTAGAGCAACGATCGAAGTCCCAACCTTCCGAGTGCTTGACTAGTAAAAATTTACCGTTATCAGTGTCATTCATTTCTTGGGTGTGCGGTGGTGAGTAATCTGTTTAATTAAAACTGTTAAAGATACCAATATGCAATCAGCATTGATATTCCTAGTGCTTTTAGTCTCTATATGGTAGCCAAGCAAAGCGCTTAGTCATGCGGAAACGGTCTCTTCACGCACAGCCTAATAAGACAGTCAGGGTTATATTAGCGGATAAAAACTGTATTTCTTTCGCTCGGTGTCGGCATTCCCACGCAAGTTACTCATTCTAAACCCTATTTTTCATACTGCGAGCCCGGAAAATCAGTTATACAAGCGGGCCCGCGACAGGTGTAGATATAGCATAAATCTTACAGCTTAACTATTTACCGTACAATTGACGGTGATAATCAATTGCAATGAAGCTCCAGCAGTTTAGTGACATTGACTCGGAAAAGGCAAAGTTTCAATTAACACGGTCTTCTCGCTATATCCAAGACTTGCCTGCATGCAAAAAGTTTTCAATCAATTTTTGGCCGCCCTCTGTTGCAAAAGATTCTGGATGAAACTGAATACCGGTTATTGGTAACGTGTTGTGACGTATAGCCATAATTTCCGCGCCGCCTTTGGCTTGTTCTAGATAGCTTTCGTTTGAATCTGGCTCACCATCACTAATGGACGTAACGGTTAAGCAGCTGGGAAAATTATTCGCCTCGACGATTAAAGAGTGGTAGCGCATGACTTCCAGATTCTGCGGCACGCCTTCAAATATAGCTTGACCATCATGGCTTATTTCAGAGACCTTCCCGTGCAGTGGCACTTTGGCCAAAGTGATTTCACCGCCGAAGCAGTGCGCTATGCCTTGCATGCCCAAACAGACACCCAGAAGCGGAATTGTTTTACCTAGCTCTTTTATGACTGCTGCTGATACGCCAAAATAGTCAGAATCGGCTGGATTACCAGGCCCAGGAGAGATGATAATCCGCTGTGGATTATAGTCTTTAATCTCATCCAGGCTGATCTCATCATTCCGTTTAACATTAATATCAAATTCTTTGCTACTCAACGTTGCCGACAGTATTTCTCCGACATTCTGATAAAGGTTGTAAGTAAAAGAATCGTAGTTATCTATTATCAGAACGCGCATCAGGCTGACTCTTTAAAATTATTAAGCACACTAATCATTGCCGATAGTTTTCGTTCAATCTCAAGATACTCAGCAGCTGGGTCTGAGTCATACACATTGCCACCGCAGGTTTGTGCGTAAGCTTTTTCGCCTTTAACAAACACCGACCTTATTGGAATGGCAAACGTACAATCCCGATTAAAGCTAAACTGCCCGACACCACCACCATAAGGGCCGCGGGCTTCCGTTTCGATATCCTCAATAATTTTCATGGCTTCAATTTTGGGAGCACCACTTAAGGTACCGGCTGGAAAGTTAGCCGCTAAAGCATCGAACACATCAACATCATCGCGCATAATTCCACAAATTTCTGAAGAGATATGCTGCACATGTGAGTATCGCTTAATGTCCATTAAGCGACGAACTTTCACGGTGCCAAATCTTGCCACTTTGCCAATATCATTACGGTGTAAATCAACCAGCATATTATGCTCGGCTATCTCTTTTGGATCATTGAGCAGCCCGCGAGCTAACACTAAATCTTCCTTTGCATTCTTACCACGCTTGGCGGTACCTGCTAGCGGGAAAGACTCCATTTCACCGTTTCGCAAGCGAAATAAAAGCTCAGGAGAAGCACCAATGATGTATTCATCATCGAATTTTATGTAATACATGTGCGGGGATGGATTTAACTCGCGAAGCTTTGCGTATATTTGGGATTTGTCGCCAGATATACGAAAATGCGATTTAAAACCAACTTCACATTGAAATATCAAACCATTGGCAATGTCATTTTTGACCTTATGGACCGATTGTTCGTGTTCATCTCGCGCCATGGAATTTCCCAGAAACTCACAGCTTGTATCATCGAAATCCAAGTCGGGTTCTGACAATAGCTTTTCGATTTCTTTGAAGCGGCTTTGGTCGTAATAGAAATAAAATATTTCCCCTGACATTTGGTCGTAAGTTAGGCCATCGCGATAAACACCAAACTTAAAAGGCTTAAATAAATCGCTCCGTTTTACATTTAACGTTGGTTCAAAAAAATTCACGCAGTCATAACCCAGGTAACCGACCAATCCACCGGCATAGCGTTTGGAAATGACGTTATCGGGAAATATTTCACGCAATGCGTAGTACGGATTGTCAACCGTGTAAGTTTGCTTTGTATTGTTCTTGGTATCCAGTACGGAAATTTCATTTTCGCTTTCTGCTGTAATGACATTGGCCGGGTTGAAACCAATAACATGATGGCGAGATGCATAACTCTCTTCGCCAAGAGACTCAAGCAAAAAGCAATTGGTGTTGTTCCGTTCGATCTTACGAAATAGCTGAAAAAAATCACAATCTTCAGCCATTTTTTCGTATTTAGGCTTTCCCGGCAGCACTATTTTCGGTAAACCGTTACTACCTGTTGTCATAGGTTCCATTGACATTCCACTTAAATTTCAAACCATTCGTTTTTTTGAAAATCGAAAAAACACTCACTATTAGTTAGTGCGATAGTTAATCGATATACTTTTTGAGGATCGCAAAGTCGTCTTCATTAAACACTCGAGCGCCCCGTGTAACCGTTACCACGCCAACCCCTAACGAAGAGGCTATTTCTCGGTGCGGCACTTTCTCATTGAGCAATTCCAGGATTTTTATGCGATTAACAAAAGCGCTCATTTCCTTGTCCGTCATTAACATAAGCAACACAGTCTCCATGTCTTCGAGGCTGGAGATGCTCTGCAGCATGGCGGCCAATGTCTTATTATCAGGGCTTGTACTCATGTACTAGTACAGTAGTACATCCTGACTGGTTTTGTCAATGATTTTGATCACGGGGCACGAACGTGCCCCGAGAAGTGCTACTTAAACAGGCCTTTCAACTTATCTTTTACCTGGTCCTGCCCTTTTTCCAACGCTTCGGCAGCCTGCTCTTCCACCTTGGCCTTCTGAGCATTCAACTGCTCTTGTGCTTTGGCTTTTTCTTCTTCGAGCCGGGCCTGCGCTTTTTGCTTCTCAGCCTCAAGCTTTGCTCGTGCTTTGGCTTCTTCTTCTTTCAGACGCGCTTGCGCTTCTGCCTTGAGTTTATCGGCTTCAGCTTTAGCACGACCTTCAAGCTGCCCTTTAATACTGTTGGCGATATTATCTTTCATGCCAGCCAGAATGACGCCTGCAAAATTAGCCGATAGTTCCGCAAAGCTTCCACGTATGGGAATATCGATTTTCAGACCCTTTAACGATTCCAGATCTTGCCCGCCCTGACCTTGTGCACTACCGGTGACCAGCGTGGTTAGTGTGTAGTCGACCTGCTCACCGGGGAGATCAACTTGCCCGGCACCTGCCAAACGTAATAGGGGCGACTTCATATCAAGATCGTCTGATTGCATCACCCCATTGTTAAACCGACCGCTTACTGACAACTCAGAGAAGTCTGTTTTCACCTGACTGGCATCTTCAGGTAATGACTGCCCACTTAGCGCCGCCTTACCACGGCGTATTTGATAGCCGATGTTGACACCATTGATAGAGCCGTCGTTAAACGCTGTGTTGAATCCACCATTTAGTCCAGCAGTTAACGCATTAACGCTATTACCTGCCGTGGTAATGTTGGCTGCGAATTCGCCATTACCACTTAAGAATGAACTCTTCTGTAACAGATCTGCCAGCAACGGGTCAGCCTCAATACCAGCCAGATTCATATCAACTGCAAAGCTTGGTGCACTACCCGTGGCATCCAGGCTCGCGTTAGAGTTAAGTTGCCCCTGGTACAAGCTGGCACGCAATCCATCAATAGCAATACGACCGCTATTCGCCGTAACCGGTACGGCTATATCGCGTGTGGTGAGGTTTTTCACTTTAACGCTACCCACTTTAAAGACACCATCAATATCCAGCTCACGAAGCATGTCCATTGGTAAGTCAAGAGGCTCATCGCCTGTTGCTGCTGGACCAGAGCTCGCAGTATCGGTATTAGTCTGCGCAACCTCACCTTCAACCACCGGTGGAAGGTAGCGATCGAGATCAATGGCATCTACGCCGAGATCGAAACGCAGTGGAGGTATGCCGCCTGCGAGTGAGGGCACCGATGCGTTACCCGAAAACGTGGTGTCATCAAGCTTGATAGTTAGATCGTTCAGGCTCGCACTTTGCGCAGAAGCAGCCAACTCCAATGAGAGGCTGGCTTTTTGAAGTACTGATGCATCGGCGGTAGCTGGCGCTTCAATACCCAACGTAGCGAACAGATCGAGTGGGCTGAAATCATTACTGGAAAGCTGACCTGACACCGATGGATTGGTATCGAGATTGGCTACATTAATATTTCCACCAAGAATCAGTCCTAAGGCTCCTAACGATAAGCCTTCCACATTAATTTTCTGCTCTGCCAGTTTCGCCATAACGTTCGCACCCAACTTGGCATCCAATTTACCGTTCGGTAGTGACTGACCACTTGCGTTGGTAGAAAGCTGTAAACCATTAAGCGAATACACTTGATTATCCAAATCGAGCATAATCTCGCCGCCGCCGTTAATGTCGGCTGCTAAGCCCATACTGTTACTGGAGACTTTAAAATCGGTTTTCAGATCGAACGGTTTAGCCAGTTCAATCGCACCGGTTTCCAGATTGAAATTGGATAGCTTTGCATCAGTGCCACTTTGCACATCTTTCCACGACACGTTGGCATCACCAATGATAATACCGCCAACCGCGAGCGCAGCAATTGCCGCTGGATCGCCTTCAACCTCCACTTCGGTATTTTCATCACCCGCCTCGGTGGTGGTATGCGTCAGGCCACTGGATTTAACCAGATCGTCCCAGTTGGTTGTTCCATCGGCTGAGCGTTGCAGATCGACACTCAAGCCCTGAAGCTCAACTTTTTTAACGTTGATTTTCTTTTGCAATAACGGGAGAAGCTCCACTTTGACATCGGCACTACCCATTTTTGCAAACGGAGCATCACCGAAGCCTTCAGCATTCGCAAAGCTGATATCTCCGATAGACACACCCACCCACGGAAACACCGACGGGCTTAGGTCGCCTGCTATAACAAGATCACGGCCCGTATGCTTCTTGGTTTGATTCTGTATGGTGTCCCGAAAATCATTCCAATCGACAAGATAAACCAACGCAGCAGCACCGACACCAATTAACAGTACCAAGCAAACGACACTGACGACCAACCACTTCAACACTTTCATTTTAATTGCCCTTAAGCATTAATTTGCGCGATAACACGCTATAAAATCTTTCCAAGGCCTGCCCAATTGCGGATACTCTCTTTGCAATTGAAAAGCTATTCTTCCGCTTTCTATTCTTCCACTTTATAGTGGCCCGACTTCCCACCCATTTTTTCCAGCAATTTAACGTCACTGATAACCATACCGCGATCAACCGCCTTGCACATGTCGTAGATGGTCGATAAGGCCACCTGCAACCCGATGAGTGCCTCCATTTCCACGCCGGTTTGAGAATGCACCTCGGCGCGCACCTGAGCGTGAATTTCTACATCAGAACGGTCTGTCTGAAATTCAATATCGACCCGGGTGAGTCCGATCGGGTGGCAAAGAGGGATCAACTCACTGGTTCTCTTTGCAGCCATGATGCCTGCGACCCGGGAAATGCCTAAAACATCCCCTTTTTTGTGGGTTCCTGCGCAAACCATCGCATGAGTTTCAGGCAGCATACGGATAACGCCGCCCGCCACGGCCACCCGATGGGTTACCTCTTTTCCCCCCACATCGACCATATGGGCATTACCGGCTTCATTAAAATGGGTTAGCTCACTCATCTTCCTTCCTCGACCTGCTGGACTTTGGGTATCATGGTAGACCCTAAGTCGGATATGCACATGACTATTAGAGTCAAATTCTTTGCCAGTTTGCGCGAGCAAATCATAAACCCGAATACCGAAGTAGACGGGTCGCAAGCTAAAACCATCGGCGATGTCTGGAAACTGGCCACCGATGTGCCCATGCCACCGCATGTTCTGTGCTCAGTCAATCTTGAGCATCAGGAGCCAGACGCGCCAGTTAATGATGGCGACGAAGTGGCATTCTTTCCACCCATTACCGGTGGCTAAAACGTATGCCTGTTCTGATCAAGCCTGAACCGTTCGACCCCATAGCCATGCAAGCGGCACATGAGGCTACGCTGCCAACCGGCAGCTTTGGAGCAACGGCGAGTTTTATCGGCACCATGCGCAACGTTAACGAAGGAGACGATGTTATCGGCATGATGCTCGAACACTATGAGGGCATGACTGAAAAAGAACTTGAAGCGGTCATTCACGATGCCAAACAAAAATGGCCAATTGATGACGCGCTTATTGTACACCGGGTTGGCGCGATTGAGCCGGGGCAACCCATCGTACTAACGGTAGTTTGGTCAGCGCATCGTGCGGCAGCCTTTGATGCTTGCCGTTTTTTAATGGAAGCATTAAAGAGCCGCGCACCGTTCTGGAAAAAAGAAACCCTTAAAGACGGATCGCATCGTTGGGTTGAACGTAACACGCCCGGCTACTAGCAACCGACTTAACTTGAGCAAAAAATGTTGAAGTACAAGTGCGATGCCGTGTCACTTTAGTTCAACATAGTCCGTTATTTGTCCACGCTGCACCAACAACAGTAAAGACTTATTCTTCGCCGCCCTGCGCTCCAACGCATCAACAGTTTCAACATATTGCTTGTTGATCGACAAAATAATATCGCCTGCCTGCAGCCCGGCTTCGTCCATCACACTACCCGGTTCAATGGATTCGATAATCACATACGGACGACCATTACGCGTGAGCTCCTGAGCAAAGACCGCACCATCGAGCAACGCATTCCCTAAGCTCAGCTCTTCAATGGTTGCACTGATATTGATCGGTTTGCCATTGCGTATAACACCCAATTTCAAACGCTGACCTAACCGAACCAAGCCAATCCGGTTTTTAACAGAGCGAACATCCCTAACCGGTTTATCATCGATGGACGTGATAACGTCACCCACCTGTAAGCCGGCTTTGTCAGCCGGTGAGTCGGCGCGAATTCTGCCAATGACAACGCCGTATCGCGCGTTAACACCGAAAGCTTTTGCAAGCTTAGGGGTTAAAGGCTGTGCCGCAATCCCGAGTTCGCCACGCTTTACTTCACCATGAACCAATAGCTGCTCAATGATATCAACCGCCATGTTGGCGGGGATGGCAAAGCCAATTCCAACGTTGCCACCGGAGGGGCCAACAATAGCTGTGTTGATGCCGATGAGTCGGCCGGATAAGTCAACCAGCGCACCGCCGCTATTGCCAGGATTAATGGACGCATCGGTTTGTATAAAGTCTTCGAAATCCTCTATACCCAAACCACTCCTGTCCAACGCACTGACGATACCCGAGGTGACGGTTTGCCCAAGACCAAATGGGTTGCCGATGGCCACGCAGAAATCGCCAACGCGCAATGCATCAGAATTCGCCCATTCAAGAGCAACAAGCTCATCCAGCTCTATTTTGATTAGCGCAACATCGGCGCGGGGGTCGGTACCAATCACAACAGCTTTTGCCTCACGACCATCACTTAACGCCACCCATATCTCACTGGCATTGGCGATAACATGATTGTTGGTAACGATTAGGCCGGCCTCTGCATCGACAATAACCCCCGACCCGAGGCTTTGCGGTTGAGTTTGAGACGGCGCTTCTGGCAGATCGAAAAAGCGCCTGAAAAATGGATCATTCATCAGGGCATTGGATGGCCGTAGCCGACCAACCGTAGAGATATTAACCACCGCCGGCGTAACTGCTTCCAGCATAGGCGCAAGGCTTGGCAATTGCTGCCCATCGACCACCAGCGGTAACGAACCACTCCAGGCATTGCTCCACGGAACACCCGTTGCTACAGCGCCCGAGGACACGCAAATAAGCAGCGATAAGGAGATTCGCTGAGTGAGCATTGTCAGGCAAGAGAGCCATTGCTTCATCACTGAATGCACAAAGTTATCTGTCATTTTCCCAATACCAGCAAGGACATACATGAACTGTTTCAGATCTAACGAAAGTGGGTGCTATCTCGCTTAATACTACCCCAGCATAAAAGTTTTTCATTGTGGGGTGATTGCAGATTAAACCAAAAAAGGCAGATAGTGAGAGCGCTTGACGGATGGTAATCGGTTCACAGATTTATTGAGGATCAGATCACGCTCGGTCAACCAAGTGTCTAAAATCGGCAATGCGTCTCCTCATGAGTTATCCGCAAAGATACAGAGCGCAGTCCACGCGCCGACAACTTACCTATAGCTGCGCCAATCTCACCCATTGGTATCCGCCATTAGCAACATAAAGCAAGCATAGATGAACATTGGGCAATATCCTTCGAGCAGTGAACTAAACGAGCTGATTCAGCAAGTTGGTGGCATTAAACTGGTGTCTGGCGAACCGACATTGCTCGATTCTGAGCAATGGGTAGGCCTACCTGCGCGTAAAGCCGGATTTGTTTGCTCGACCGATGCATCGGTCGACTCTGTCGCCAAACTCACGACCTTACTTGTTGCAGTGCACGACGTGAATGCGGTACTCGAGAAATCGCAGCAACAATCAAATTCTGAGCTGGAAATGGAACGTCTGGCCATGCTCGACCCGTTAACCGAGCTACCCAATCGCCGAAAACTATTTGAGTGCTTGCACGAGATTCTAGGCCATGAGAACCAAGGCGCTATTCTTCAGATCGACTTGGACAGGTTCAAACAGATAAACGATTCACTCGGCCATGCCGCCGGTGATGAGGTATTGATCGTGGTGGCTAATCGGCTCAGCGCCAACATCCGCCCGGGTGATATGGTCGCTCGTATTGGTGGTGATGAATTCGTTGTCGCCTGCCCGGAAATCGGCAGCGAACAAACCATGGTGGAATTGGCAGGGCGACTGATCAACTCATTGAATAAGCCAATGCAACTGCAAGGCCACCAGTACCAGGTTGGTGTCAGTATTGGGGTTGCTTTTAAGAATTACGATACCAATCTTGACCCTGATGTGTGGTTGCAAAACGCCGATCTGGCGCTGTACACATCGAAGGAAAAGGGCCGCAATCAGTTCCATGTGTATCAAACGCAAATGCGAACGCGATTCGACACCGTGCAATCGATGAAAAAAGAACTAAGCAAGGCCTGTGAGAACGGCAGCATTATTGCCCACTTCCAGCCAACCTTTTGCATGCAATCGGGTATCGTCTCTGGCATTCAGGCTATGGCGCGCTGGAAACACAGCAGCCTGGGTCTAATGAGTTTTTCGGAATTTGAACAACACGCAGATGAGAAAATATTACGCGCCATCGACAGAGAAATGTTTAATCAGTGTTTAAAAGGCATTCGCCGACTTAGCGAAGGCAATACCGATGTATCCAAATTCAGCATTACTGCGCCTATGGCGCGTTTGCGCGAACCCGAAAGCGTTCGATACCTGCAAAACGAAACCGAACAACAATGCTTATCTGCCTCTCAGGTGAGTCTGGAGATAATAGAAGACGGCAAACCAATCGATACAGACAAGGTGATGCAAGCGAATTTGGAATCGTTACGGGATGCAGGTTATGGCATTAGTTTAAGTAATTTTGGTGGGTCGAACAGTAACCTGCAAGCCGTACTTCATCTGAAGCCACACAGCATTAAACTCGACAGTTCACTATGCTGCGAATTAAAAAACAACAAAGAAAAGCAGACACTGGTTGCAAGCATTATTAATCTTGCGGAGCAAATGAACGCAGCGGTTATAGCAACCGTGGTTGAATCGGTTGAGGACAGAGACATACTGGCCAAGCTAGGCTGCAACCTTATTCAAGGGCATGTCATCTACCCACCGACCGACATCGATTCATTGGCCAAGTGGCTGGAATCGCCCGATGCAAGCGTACTACGCGCGGCGTAATGCCCTATGCCGTGCGCCATTTACCTTGGCGCTAGGATACTTTGGGTAAAACAGCCCCAGCTTCAAACGCATAAGCATCATTAAGATAGGATTGCAGCGGGCCGCCGGCGTTAGCGCCACTGTGTAAACCTTTTTTGGTTCGGCGCCACAGGATATCTTCCGCGGTACGGGCCCATTCATGCCTTACCAGATAGTCCACTTCTTTTTGATACAGCGGCCCACCAAAGTGTTGCCCAAGATCGTCCATGCAACTGGCTTCAGCCAACAACGCATGAATTCGCGTGCCGTAATTACGCGCGTAATCCAGCAGCAGCGTTTCGTCCACCCACGGATAATGTTGTTTCATTTCAGTTAAAAAACGATCGAAATCAGCATTGGCAATATCACCACCTGGTAATGGCGCGTTTGCCGTCCACGTGGTTTTACTGCTGCTTAAATGCTCGCTTAGCATGTCCACTGCCTGCTCAGCCAGCTTTCTGTAGGTGGTTATTTTGCCGCCATAAACAGACAATATTGGTGCACCTTTGCGCTCGTCCAAATCCAGTTTGTAATCGCGCGTGACCTTCGATGCGTTCTCTGATGCATCATCGTATAGCGGTCTAACACCTGAATATGACCACACCACAGAATCCGGGCTTACCGGTACTTTGAAGTACTCACCAACCGCCTGGCAAATGTATTCAATTTCATTATTATCGATCTGTTGTTTGCTGGGCTTGTCATCCACTTCCACATCGGTAGTGCCAAGTAGCGTGTAATCTGTTTCATAAGGCACGGCAAATAAAACGCGATTATCGGCGTTCTGGAAAATGTAGGTGTAGTCATGGTCGAACAGTCTGGGAACAACAACATGGCTACCCTTAACCAGTCGCACCCCATGCTTTGAATCATGCTCTTCATCGAGATCGAGTGTTGCTTCAACCCAAGGTCCTGATGCGTTGACAACCGCTTTGGCGGTCACCACCGATTCTGATTCGTCCAGCTTATTGTATAAATGGATGTTCCACTGGCCATCCACTCTAACCAGATCGGTGCATTCACAGCGCGTGCGCACATCGCATCCGCGTTCGGCGGCATCCATAACGTTTAACGTAACCAAACGTGCATCCTGTACCCAACAGTCGGAATACTCAAAACCACTCTGATATTCACTCTTGAGTGCATCGCCACTGACATGTTTGGTGAGATCGAGGGAATGTGATGCAGGCAAAAGCTTACGCCCGCCAATATGATCATATAAAAACAGACCAAGGCGAATCAGCCACTTCGGCCGCAATGCCTTATGATGTGGAAGTACGAATCGGAGTGGCCAGATGATATGAGGCGCTGCCCGAAGCAATACCTCGCGCTCTTGCAGTGCATGACGCACCAGCAGAAAGTCGTAGTGCTCAAGGTAGCGCAAACCACCGTGAATTAGTTTGGTACTGGCAGACGAAGTGTGTTCCGCCAAGTCATCTTTCTCAACGAGCAGCACGCGTAATCCGCGCCCTGCCGCATCACGGGCTATGCCAGCGCCGTTGATACCGCCGCCGATAACGACCAGGTCAAATTCGGATTCAGGCAATTTTTCTTCCCCGGACATGATAATTCCTAAGATGAAATTAAATTGATGCAAGCGCGCTAGATTCGTTTATTATGATATTTGCATTACAAACGAATGTCAAACGAACCATGCTCTATTAAATGATAATATCGGCTGCGTTTGAATAATGACTAACAAGCGCGAAGATCACCAGATCGACCACGCAATTATACGAAAAACACGGAGATCCCATGCCACAGCCGCTCATCCTTAGTATCGATCAAGGCACAACAAGTTCACGTGCCATGCTCTTCGAAAAAGACGGCTCTAGCATTGCCGTGGCTCAGCAGGAATTTACCCAGATCTACCCGCAATCCGGTTGGGTGGAACACGATCCCGAGGAAATATGGAGCACCACCCTCGCGGTATGCAAAGAGGTGTTGAAGAAAGCCATCGATCTGGGTCGTGAGGTTGCGGCTATCGGAATAACTAACCAACGTGAAACAACGGTTATCTGGGATAGAAAAACCGGCAAAGCCATTCACAATGCCATCGTCTGGCAAGATCGTCGAACCGCCCCGTTATGCAAAACGCTTAAAGATGCTGGCCATGAAGCCAGCGTAACAGAGCGCACCGGCTTACTACTCGACCCCTATTTCTCCGGCACCAAAGTAGCCTGGCTGCTCGACAATGTCGAAGGCGCACGACAGCGCGCGGAAAACGGAGAACTCGCATTTGGCACGATGGATAGTTTTCTTATTTGGCGTCTGACCAATGGCGCTGTTCACGCAACCGATACAACGAATGCCTGCAGAACCTTATTGTTCAATATACACACCAATGAATGGGATGCCGCGCAACTCGATCTTCTTGATGTACCAAAAGCTTTGCTACCTGAAGTGAAAGACTGTGCTGCTGATTTCGGACAAACCGATACCGCCATTCTAGGCACCTCTCTACCAATATGCGGTGTTGCAGGCGATCAGCATGCAGCCTCAATTGGCCAGGTTTGTTTTGAAGCCGGTATGGTTAAGAGCACCTACGGTACCGGGTGTTTCGTTATGCTCAATACGGGTGACAAAGCGATTCAGTCGAAGAATAAAATGCTGACAACCATTGCCTATCGACTGAACGGTAAAACAACCTACGCCATAGAAGGCTCGATATTTGTTGCCGGTGCAGCGGTTCAATGGCTACGAGACGGCTTGGGTGTTATTGCATCGGCAGATGAAACTGAATCCATGGCCAAAGCATTGAGCGACAATCAAGGTGTCTATCTTGTGCCTGCGTTTACGGGTATGGGTGCTCCGTATTGGGATCCGGACGCTCGCGGAGCGATCTTTGGACTCACGCGCGATACCGGCCCAAAGGAATTGGCCAGAGCTGCACTGGAGTCGGTATGCTTTCAAACCATGGACTTGTTCGATGCTATACGAAGTGATGGCGCATCATTGGAAACGGTTCGTGTCGATGGCGGGATGGTTAAAAACAATTGGCTCTCACAAACGCTCGCCGATATCCTCAACATCCCGGTTCAACGTCCGAAGCAAACAGAAACAACCGCTCTCGGGGCTGCTTATTTGGCGGGACTCCAATGCGGGATCTACCAATCGCTTGACGATCTAACCAGCAACTGGCAACAAGATCGCGCCTTCGAACCTGCGATGGAGAACAGTGCACGAGATAGCGCGGTGGCAGGTTGGCGGAACGCGATCAGCCGAACGCGATCGACTTTGTAGATCGGGTTTCTAGATCGACTTTAAATAGCAGGCGAAACAAGCAGAGGTAACTAGTGCAGTTGCTCACGCCTGCTGCGACGTGACGAACGACTTCGGTAAGTGTTGGGGTCGTTCAGCGTACGGTAGATTTTGTACAGCTCGTTCAACGAAAAGGCCAATAAAACACCGAAGCACAGAAAACCGGGAATGATCAGCATTTCACCAAAATGTGCGAAGCCGTTATATGAAGATTCTCTGCCTGGCGCCAGTGAGCGCTCCATAAGGTAACCAAAAACCATACAGCCAAATGCGCCAATACTAGCCAGAATTATAAGTAATCGCGTGCGATTACTGAGCTGCAAGCTTTGATGCCCTCGGGTTTTTCGATTGTTTCTATCGGTATGCTGAGCGTTATCCATGAGCCTATCTTCATCAATACGAGACGCAACGAATTCGCAACATTGGCGAATCACTTTTAACCGAAATTAGCACACCCAATTCAAGGCCACAATACCGCAGGCCCAGATGTGGCCGGTATCGCCAAAATAAAGTTTATCAAGCTATCAAGAGAGCTGAAAATGGGCTGATTTGTGCCCTGAATAGCATAATCACTCTGTATTAATACGGATACATATCGTTACTTGTAGGAACGGCTTGTAGATTGCACACTCTAAACCTATATCTAATCTTGACCCAATCACGCGCTCACGCGAAGGAACACACATGATACTTTCAAGCACCTGGTACGTTGGAGCGCTGCGCGCTGCTGCTGTCTCGCTGGTTATATTGGCTACAGGCTGTGCAGCGACCACTCGCACGATCAACCCCGCAGAAGACACTGTTCACTACGATGCGAACTACGACTTTTCTGATAAAAAAGAAATTGTTTCGAAATTTACCGACAGTTTGCTGAACACCACAGCCCTCAACCGTGAGTCCGGCAAACCCATTATTGTCACATACGGTATCGCCAACGAAACCTCCGAACACATCAATACCGGCGGCATTAGTGACGACATCCGTTTATCGCTCATTCAAGCGGGCGAATACCGATTTGTTAATCGCGCGCAACGCAAGAACGCACTCGATGAGGCCGATTTTCAATACGCTGGTTTTGTTCCACCAGAGCAACGCATTATCGAAGGAAGGCAATTGGGTGCAAACTATATTCTTGCCGGCACGCTACGTTCGATTGAGAAAAAGCAGCCTAAGCAATGGCGCCTGAACAAACGCGAGCTTGTTTACTACAGCTTGAATCTGGAACTCACCAATATTCAAACCGGTGAAGTCAGCTGGGCCGATCGGGTTGAAATTGCACGCGAATCCAAGCAGCCTATCATTGGCTGGTAAAACGCATGAAGTTTATGTGGCATTATCGCGCGGTGCTGTTATGCGCCGCGGTGTTGTTGCAGGGCTGTGCAAGCAGCACGCCCCTCAACAACGCGCGTAATCAATTTTTTAGCGGCCAGCCACAAGCCGCTTTAGAAACGCTGAATACACAATCTATCTCGAAACGCAATGCGCTTCTCGCGCTTCTCGACCGGGGGCTTATCGCTCACACCGCCGGTGAGTATCAGCAAAGCATTGATGCATTCAAAAGTGCCACGGCACTGCTCAACGAACTGGATTACATCAGTGTTCGTGAACAAACAACCTCGTTAGTCACTAACGACTGGGTTACGGCCTATAAGGGCGAGTACAGCGAACGCTTGTGGATTCACACCTTTCAAATGATGAATTTCCTGCTGTTGAACAACGCCGAAGGTGCCGCGGTAGAAGCAAGACAAGCGCTTCAGGTTTTTGATGAGCACGGAGCCGATTTAAAAAACGACTGGTACTCCAGAAGCCTTATAGCGATGAGTTTTGAAGCCGCTGGCAAGCCCGACAGCGCACACATTGAATATAAAAAATTGCTCGACGATTCTGGTCGCGACAAAGGCATTGCCCGACGTGCATGGCAGAATGCCAAGCGCTTGGGCCGAGCACAGGATGCTGACGCATTTAAACAGCTTATAGAATCGGAAACGAGCAGTGGCGACGATGGTGAGCTGGTGATTTTTTTACAAGCGGGTTCTATTCCACCCAAAATATCCGGTGAGATTTATGTTGATCCAAGCTTGTATGCATCGTTTCCTGTTTACCCAGATATATCACAACCAAATTTGTCAATTGCCGTTGAGAAAGACGGTAAAAACAAATCAGCTGATGTAGTGAATGTGCAGCTGGTTGATATTTCGCGTGAAGCACTGGCCGCGCGAGGCAAGGGAATCACCACAAAGCAGCTATTGCGGTTGGCGGCAAAAAAGAATATTGCGCAGTCGGTGTCGGGCGAAAACGAACTACTTGGAAGCCTGCTTACCGTTGCCTTTATGGCGAGCGAAGTGGCTGACACAAGAAGTTGGGAAACGCTACCGGCACATGTGTCATTGGTGCAAATACCACTGAGTTCCGGTAAACATTCGCTCAACCTACTCGTCTCGGATAGTATCAACGACTACAGCATCAGTTTATCGAATATCGATATCGCTCCAGGTGTAAAAACCTACCGATCGATTCGCGTTGGAGCAGGCGCGCCGCGCATAGAAGAACCGATTAGCACTGAATTAACCCTACCCACTCCCTGATTGCACATTTGGCCTGTTTTTTTCATTTGCGTAACGATTGAACAGAAAACGCCACGCAAGCGATTTTCATGCTACGCTTAAAGTTCGATTGGCAAACGTAAAGGAGGTGATCAAATGTCTAGTGTTTTGATAACTGGCAGATCAGTTCTGAGCGGGGCATACGTAGCATAAAGTGCTACTGAGCCCATGGCTCTGTATTGGCTGAAAAGTAAGAAGTTAGTACGATAAGTTTGATTTGTCAGCTAAGACACGGGGCCGCCGCCAGGCGGCCTTTTTAATGGCTACGTTTTATTGGTTCAATGGGTACGGCCATAAGTGTTATTGGCTATAAGTGTATCGTTGAATGTTAATCGCAGCGTGATAGCACCTTTCCAACCTCCATAGACTCTACGAAGCGCACTACAAAAATGGTAACTCAGGAAGAACCCAAACAAAGACCGTTTGTTGATCTTATCGTCAGCATCATTATCCCATCGGTTATTCTGATGAAATTCAGTGGCGAAGGACACCTTGGCCCTGTCATGGCGCTTGTGGTTGCACTGGCCTTCCCGATTGGCTGGGGGCTAATCGAGCTCATTGGCAATAAGAAGCGTAACTACATAGCGTTGCTGGGTATCTTCAGTGTGTTACTAACCGGTGGCATAGGATTACTTAAAATCGATGCACAGTGGCTAGCCGTCAAGGAAGCAGCCATCCCCCTTATTCTGGGCATAGGTGTACTCGTGGCGAACAAGCTGGGTTTTCCGATTGTTCGAAAATTACTGTTTAACCCGAAGCTTATGAATGTGGAGCGTATTGAAGGTGCGCTTGCAAAAAATAACACAAAGCCTGAATTTGAAAAAAAGCTCGATAGGGCAAATCTTTTGTTCGCAGGGACATTCCTGTTTTCTGCCATCATGAACTACGTTCTGGCAAAAGCCATTGTAACCAGCGAAAGCGGCTCCCAAGCCTTTAACGAAGAGCTGGGTAAAATGACCCTGCTCAGCTACCCGATGATTGCCATCCCATCAACCATCATGATGCTGGCGATATTCTATTTTATCTGGCGAACAGTAAACCGACTAACCGGCTTAAAGCTTGAAGAAGTGCTGGTAACAGAACAGTCTGATGAGCAAAGCCCGAAGTAAGGGCATTTTTGATATCACTTTTGTCGGATAAGCAAGCAGATTTTCTAAACTAGTGCACTCGATGAACGCCCTTTGCCAGCGGCGCCAATCGAGTGCATTTCAAACATTACTACTAACAGCTACATCTTTAGTTAATGTCGCCTGAAACATTGTTTGTAAAAGTGGTTTCTTCATCGACATCAATAACGCAAGTATTCGACTGATTGAACAACCCATGCCCTGCACTGTTCTCTATCCGACTACTGACAATTTTAAAGCTCGAAGCAACGTTGCACGTAAAATGCGCGTTAGCGGCGAATGATGCCGAACCACCACCATCTGCTAACAGCGTGTGAGTCAGTTGATTCTTATCACTATTGGAATTCAGATAGTTAAGACCTTCCCAATAACCCGGTACACGTTCGCGCCCGACTATCGATACAGGGTCTGACAAGGTACCGTTGGTGGTGAACGACCCGGAACTTTGAATCTGGACATCGCCATCCTCTTCCATCAGGAAAGACACGCCGGCCTCAAGAGTCAGATTGCTGTTAACCGTTAGACGATCAACATGGTAAGGCACTAGCGCGTTTGCAAGAACAACATCACCACTGTTGAGGGTCTGATTCTTTATAACAATGGCATCGACCGTATTGCCAATGATATTGACAGCATCGTTAAACTGCTGCGCAGCATATGCATCAACTTCAGCGATGCCTGCATTGCCACTAATCGTTACGTTGCTGAACTCAGGAAACTCTGTAGAGATATCAGCAATAAGGCCTAAACCCGCACTATCGGTTATTGAAACATTATCCATAGTCAGCCTGGACACGTTCGACGTTGCTGATCTTATACTAAGTGCAGCTCCACCATTATCACCACCCGCATGCTGAATATTAACGAAACGCATTTCACTGTCATCAGAAAAAGTAACCTCTACTCCATCCCATGCACCGCTCTCGGCCTCCACACCGACAAGGTTAATCGGTTTTTCCGCGGTTCCAACCAGACTCAACGTTGCATCAGGTGACACTGCCAATTTTGCGTTTTCAGCGAATTTCAACGTCACGCCAGGCTCCACACTCAACGTTTCATTCGTGAAGAGTGGGTTTTGAACATGATAAGGCACTGGTAGTTCCGGTATCACTAAATCTTCAGTGAGATTGTCACCTGCAACAAGTATGGCATCTAGTGTATTGCCAGTATAAAGACTGCGCTTGTCGAGTAAATTTAACCTTGTCGGTTCTGCCACAACTGGTACCGTATTTCCGGTATAGCGGTTGCCATCGAAAGTCGACAAAGACATAAATTCTGACATCGCCATGCCCGGCCCAGTATTAAATCGAATGGTTGAATTCGACATCGCCAATCGCGCAGAGCGATTGAGCGGAACAAGAAATGTCAGCGCAGCACGATCATTTGAAGCACCGCCAGCGTACTCAATTTGCACATGGTCAAGCTTATTTCTAACGCTCGATGAATTAATATCCACACCTATCCAGTGCCCCGGTGTGGGCTCCGTACCGGTAAGTACGATAGGGTTGTCAGGCGTTCCTTCCGCCGTCAGACTGGCACCTTGATTAACATCAATAAAATTATTTGATCGAAACTTGATAATCACACCAGGCTCTAATGTCAGATTGCCAGGCTCATTAATCGTAATACCCGATGTAGCGATGTAACAGCCAGCAGGAACAACCGTATCGGTGTTGATGCTGATAAGTCCTAACTCAGCTGTGCATGGTGTATTGGTCACATCGACTTGTGGCGCGGTTAAACCGTCGGTTGGTGTATTGTCGATAGGCGTTGTTGTGCCACCACTGGCCACCACATCACCGGGCGCTGTTGCACAAACCAAACCCGTTGCTGGCGACGTGTTTCCGCTGGCATCGACAGCGCTGATTTCATAGCAATACTGAACACCTGCGTTAACCGCTTCATCGAACAGAAAGGTTGAGTTCACGTTCACGTAGGATGAAAGATTCGTTGGAGTCGTTCCACGATGAATGGAATAACTAACCACATCGCTTATACCCACCTGACTCCATGACAGATCAAGCGACCCACGACGGGTGTCAATCTGAACACTTGCTGGCGTTTGAGGCGGCGTGGTATCCATACTACCCTGTGGGGCGGCAGTGGCAATTGCTGATGCACCCGACTCGTTACCAGCAGCATCAATCGCGACAACGCTATAGTTGTATTGCACACCACTGCTTAACCCACCATCAACGAACACAGGATACGGTGATGTTGCTATCTGCACTGCATCGCGGAAAATGGCATAGCGTGCGATACCGATATTGTCACTGGACACACTCCAAACCAACGTGATTTCGTCAGTCGCTGAGGGCAACGCACGCAAATCAGCTGGTATTGATGGGTCTGTTGTGTCTGCGACCGTTAAGTCTGTTGTTAAATCCAGGCCTTCAACGGCAACCGATGCCGTGTTGTTATCCGGATCCAAAATCGTGATAGTTATGCTGCCATCGTTTTGTATAACCGGGTTTTGTAAAATGAACCCATCGACGCCTGCACCATTTGCGACGAACTCAGCGGTATTTAAATTAACGCCGGATAGCCCGTAATTATCCACAACGTCTGTGACCACCGCAAAAAGCGTATTGTAAATTGCGTTAGCTTCTGCAGCGCTTGGCATAGACAAGTTAGTGCCTTCAGCTTCAAACACAGAATCTACCTGCATATTTTGTGTTTCATACCAGCTTCGCACTACAGCATCGGAATAACTGTGTATGTTCTGCACCACAATTTCACCCGAAGATTCAGTAGCAACACCATATAAATAGTTGCCATTACCCAAATCGCTTCTTAACAACCAAGGCCCGGTACCGGTTAAATCGGCAGCGGTAAAGCGGCCCTGATCATTAAAACTGGCAACTGCTCTTTCACCGGATTTTGCGCGCACCTCAACTGAGTTGGATGCAAACAGTTTATTACTCGTTGCAGTTCCTTCAATGGTTTTACCGGTACCGATAATCAAACCACCCCCGTCGTCAGAGGAGCCTGAGCACGCTGTTATACCAACCAACGCAATGACGCTTATAATATGTCGCAGCCTAAGGCCGTATCGTTTTTTCATAGTCTTTCTTTTCCTTGGTTCGCGAAATTGTCCGCGTCAGTCTTGTCGTGCAAGTAAATACCCAGACCAATGCGATGCAGTGGTTCGGAGGATGGATTGTTTGATTCGTCTGATGTGCGAGACGCCAGAAATGATTGCAACTCTTCGAGCAGTCGTGTTGATCGCATCGCTGCCTCTTCTCGGAAATCTTCAGCAACCGACTCGGGCACACCGGGATACGTCAGCTGTCGCTGAAAACGACGCTGTTCAGGTTTTGAATCGAGGTTATGAACAGCGGTATCGAGAAGATCTGCTGTGCAAATTGAAAATATGTGGACTTTCTCAAGTTCGTCGGCGTGTGGGATATAACCTTGCGAGGCCAATACAACCACATCTTTTTGCGGTCGCTTCACAACGCCAACACGCTCTAGCTCATCAACAACAGCACCGAGCGTAATGTCACCGCTGTAGCGCGCAACCAATGCAGCAAAGCTGCCGGTTTCACCTTGCAGTGGTAAATCCTTTGGCTTGCCGTTCTGTTGAAACTCTGCATCGCTTAACCAACCATCAATAACCCGAACGGCTCGATTGGGAGTATTTGACAGAACCGCTTCGAACTCATCGATATTGACCAGTCGACGCACTTCTTTGCGGCTCAGCCCCGTGAGCACGGCTACGCGTGAATGCGTCATTTTCCGGCCTTCAATGCCAAAGTTTGCGTACGCTTCCTGAACGTAGGCACGTCGTGCAAGCTCCGAGAATTCTGCATGGGACATTTCGTGTCTTATCAGAACCCTGACCAATGGCCGAAGTATTCGGATAACCGCTAGCGTGAGAAGTTGTTGAAGTTTGTCGCTCATAAAACGGGATTCTAGTCCCTTTTTTCATTGATGTCGATAAAAAAGGGATATTTAGCCCGTTTTATTTGACTAACTGAGAAACTCAGCGCATTTATGTGGAGAGTTTTGTACAAAAAAAGATCAAAGGTTCCAACCTGCCTGCTTTGTACAGGGCACCAGACACTATTACTACTAACATTTAGTATGGGCTCGCCATGCTGCCTGCGAACAACCCAGCAAACACTGGGAGTGACAGCTTGGTCGTTCGCGAAAAAAAAAGCCCCGTATAAGCGGGGCTTGATGCAAGACAGATGAGCCTGAAAAATTCTACGGCAGCGTGATTGCCAAAAAGATGGGGGACTCATCGCGTTGAATCAGAATAGGCATCGACTGCCCCGTTGGGGCATCTTCCAGCAGCGATGAGAACTGCTGAACCGACTCTACCTTTGCGCGATTAAACGACACAATGACATCGCCGGATAAAATACCGGCTTTTGCTGCTGCACCATCGGGTTCTACTTCTGTGACTCGAACACCATGGTCTACCCCCATGGCTTTGAGTTCGCTGGTATTCACGGGTGCAACCACCGCGCCGAGGCTCGAGGAATCCTGACCTTTGGCTAGTGAGCGATCTCGATTAGTCACGTCGCTCTCCAGCGGCTCTATGGTGACCTTAATGGTTTTACGCTTACCATCCCGAAGCACCTCAGTTTCTACGGTATCGCCAGGTTTGATCACACCGACCAACGGCGGTAAAGCGCTGGAAAAAGGCACGTTTTTATCGTTGAAGGACAAAATGATATCGCCAGGCAAGTAACCAGCCTTTGCTGCTGGACTATCTGGCGTGATCTCAGAAACCAACGCACCTTCGGGTTTAGAGAGTCCAAATGATTCAGCCAGAGACTGATCGACATTTTGAATACGCACGCCTAACCATCCGCGTGTTGCATACCCGGTATCGCGCAATTGCTCGGCAATTGACATTGCAACGTTAATGGGTATAGCAAACGAGAGTCCCTGATAGCCACCGGAGCGCGAGTATATTTGCGAATTAACACCAATAACCTGCCCATCGGTATTGAACAATGGCCCGCCTGAATTACCAGGATTGACTGCCACATCGGTTTGTATAAACGGCACATAGGTATCGTCTGGCAAGCTACGCGATAAAGCTGACACGATGCCTTGCGTTGCAGTGTGCTCGAAGCCAAAAGGTGAACCAATTGCCAGAACCCATTCGCCGACCTTTATGTTGTCTGAGTCACCAATTTTTACAACTGGCAGATTTTCAGCGTCGACTTTCAGCACTGCAATGTCACTGGATTTATCCGAACCAATCAATTTGGCTGGTAGTTCACGTCTGTCGTTCAAACCGACTCTTATGTCGACTGCGCCGTCGACAACATGCGCATTGGTTATCAAATAGCCACTGGGATCGATTATGAAACCACTACCAAAACCGGTACCTCTGCGTTGGCCTCGGTCGGGATTTAAGGGCAATTGCTCAAAGAATCGACGGTAATTTTCCGGTAACTGCTCGAGATCGAGACCCGGGATGCCGCTAAAACCACTCTGTTCAGATTCTGTGATTACTGAAATTTTTACAACGGCGTCGCCTTCATTGTCTACTAGCGCACTGAAATCAGGCAAACTGTTGGCAAAGGATTTCGTTACCGCAAGAAACGGCAGTAAAAACAACCATACCAAGGGGTTTCGGGATATTCTTGTTACAAATGTTATCGGTGAATTATCTTGCGTTTGGTCTCTACGTGTGATTCGAGGCGCGACCACAGGTGTGATCCCTGAATTACTCATACCTGAATTACTCATAATAGGGGCAAAGTTAAACATGCGTTGGAACTCCAAGTTTAAAAATGAATCACAAATACGAAGCGCGATGTAAACAAGACCGTCTGGCGTGCAACAATGTTGCATTACCGACGTGTCACGCAATGAATCGGTGATTTTCAGCACTAACTAAAAATAGTAGCTAAGTATAAGTCAGATAAAACTGATTCATACACAAAGTGATTTGCACTACATCGTTATACAACTTTTATATCACCTATACGTTTGTATAACCTAAATGATCACATTGTTTGCACAGTTAAGTAGTAAGGTTAATTTCTAAAGGGGTATTTAAAGAACCGGATTCAAACACTACATTTCTGGCTAAACTTGTTTGTAGAAACATGTCGGGAAGCACAGA
>CAKZUP010000125.1 GCA_937922945.1 uncultured Granulosicoccaceae bacterium | reverse complement strand
CTCAAGCGTAAGATAAGTTAATCTTCCGCCAGGCTTTAGTAATTTACTGGCCGGCTCAAAAAAATGCTCTGCGAATGTGCTGGAACCACCAACATTCTGAGCAAAATCCTCTTCATCTACGGGGTATGTATGAAACAAGATTCCATCATAGGTATCGAGATCGTCTACGACTTCTTGCCACAGATTTGGTAGCAAGGTTACGCCCTGAAGTTTGTTTTCATCGACCCAAGCTCGGCAGTCGTTACAGATATGCGGATTACATTCAATAATGGTGTGAGACTTCGGATTTTGTTGCTGAACATAGCCGGCAGCTACTCCACGACCATATCCAACTTCCAAAATATCAGTTCCGGGTGAACAAACCAATTGAGCCATACGCTCCATTACCGGTATTTGCCAGTTTTCCATGATTCTTTCAGGGTCTACAAATCCAGTCTTCACATCTGATATTTCGCCTGCTAGCGCGGCACCCTGAACCATGTCGCCGGTACGGGAATTAGCGTGATCAAGATCATCCGCCGCCTCCTTGAGTACTTTATTCAAAATCCAGTTGCGTTGATCGGGACGCGGGGTGTGGAGAAACTCTTCGGAGGGTAGCTCCAGAGTTATGCTGTAACCGGCTCTTCTAACAATTCTCTTCGTCACTACCAAAACCTCTTTGACGATCAGTTCAGTATCTGAACATACTACACCCAAAGGTATAACAGACTAATACCAAGCTATGCGACATACTTAACAAAAGTACCAGCGATAAGGTGTATTTTTGAATCGCGATTAGTATTACGATAAGTGTGTTTTTAACGAATAAATTATTGCAGATATTGGTCCAATAATTACCGTGTAGCAGACTTTTTGTCATGCGAAAGACTCAGCACAGAGAGATCAAATATCACTTGATCAACACACGGGCATCGCATTTGTATGCAAATTGATATTATCGCCGGAACACGGCCAAACCTTGTCAAAGTTGCGCCACTCATTAGTGCCATTGAGCGTTTTACCAGTGACTGCAAGTATGATGAAAACGTGCTTAGCTACCGGTTCATCTATACAGGCCAGCATTACGACAAAAACCTGTCTACCAATTTTTTTAAAGATCTCAATATTCCTGAACCGCATTTAAATCTTGATGTTGGCTCTGGCTCACACTCGGTACAAACAGCCAATATTATGGTTGGGTATGAATCAGCGATTATGAATTCCAAGCCTGATCTATGCATTGTAGTCGGCGATGTCAACTCCACCCTGGCATGCGCATTAGCCGCGAAGAAATGCAACGTCGAAGTGGCACATATTGAAGCTGGAATTCGCTCTGGTGATCGCACCATGCCGGAAGAAACCAATCGGATAGCAACCGATTCAATTAGTGACTGGTTCTATACCACGGGAGAAACAGCCAATAACAACTTATTGAATTCCGGCTGTAGCACTGAGCAAATCATCACTGTTGGCAATATAATGATCGACTCATTGGTCAATAAAATTAGTGAGTTCCGCAAACCCAATTTTTGGGACACTCACCAACTTGACAATACAAACTACTTGCTACTCACGCTACACAGGCCTGAAAATGTCGATAATCCGGATACGCTACGTAAACTGTTATCAGCGGTAGATCAGCATGCATATGGACGTAAAGTATTGTTCCCGGTACATCCTCGTACTAAAGCAATCCTGAATTCGCTCGATCTCAATCTTGAAAATATCGAGCTTTTTGAACCACTGCGGTATCTGGAATTTATGTACCTGGTTTCACATTGTTGCTCTGTGATTACGGATTCAGGTGGGCTTTCTGAAGAAACAACGTTCCTAAAAAAACCTTGTATTACTCTGCGCAGCAGCACAGAAAGACCAGAAACAATTGAAATCGGAACCAACGTTCTGGTTGGTAAAAATATTGATGAGCTTGCGAACTATCTTCGCAAAGCCTGTCATTCTCAATGGAAGCAAGGCAAAATCCCGCCACTATGGGATGGCAAGACTGCGCAAAGAATCGTCGATCACTTAGTGAGCCGATGTCTTCAGGAAAAGCAAAATTACATGTCGGCGTAACGGTAAATTGTGCCAAAATGCAATATGCGCGAGAAGTGTCCACTGTCATGCAAGCTAATGATCCCAGCATCAAATCAGTAAGATGAAGAATATTATCCTGTTTGAGCTGAACGAAGTTCCTTGGCGCATTCTTGACAGATTCATTGAAAATCATCCGGAATCTGCAGTTGCTCGCGTCGCGGCCTCTGCACAACAGTACGACACGGTTTCTGAAGACTCAGACTTGAGTCCGTGGATAACCTGGCCTTCGGTCCACAGAGGTGTGTCTAACACACAACATACAATTTCAAACTTTGGCCAGCATCTTGAGGAAATTGATGAGGCCTATCCACCAATCTGGCAGACTATCGCCAAACATGGCAACAGTGTCGGCGTTTTCGGATCACTGCACACACACCCTTTGCCCAACGACCTTTCTAACTACAACTTCCTGATACCTGACGTCTTCGCTGCAGGCTCAGAATGCTTTCCAAAATCTGTTGAGCCCTATCAAACTTGGAACTTAAATATGTCCCGTGGTTCTGCTCGGAATGTATCCAAGAAAATACCAATTGCACAAACCACTCGATTTCTTAGCACCCTACCCACACTAGGATTAAAGCTGAACACAGCATTGGAAATCGGCCGACACCTTGTAGATGAGCGAAAAGATAACTGGAAAGTAGTTCGTCGACGCACGCAACAAGTCTTAATTGCTTTTGATGTATTCATGAAACAATTGGAAACGACCAAACCGGCATTCACTACTTTTTTCACTAACCACGTTGCATCAAGCATGCACCGTTACTGGGCTGCCCAGTTTCCAGATGACTATAATGAATTTGGCTATTCAGAAGAATGGCAAACCACGCACCGCCATGAAATCGACTGGACGCTGAGCAAATTCGATAGCATGCTTAACAGACTATTGTTATTTGTTGATCGCAACCCGGAATTTGACATCTGGATTGCATCGAGCATGGGACAAGCGGCAACCCGGGCAGACAAGCCTGCTGAATCGCAACTCTATATCGACAACCTACCGGCGTTTATGTCTTACTTTGGCGTTGATGAAAAACAGTACATAAGAAAACCGGCAATGGCGCCAAGAATAATAATTGAGTTTCAATCAGAAAGAGTAGCTAGTGAGTTCAATTCTAAAACAAGTGATTTAAGTTTCCCTAATGTATCACCAGCAGAATTAGGTTCTAACGAGATTCCGATAGTAAAAATTCAGAACCTTGATCACAATATATTCATGATTAGGGTACCAGTTATTCAAAATCATAGTGGTTTTGAGATATCGGTAAATGGACAGAACACTAACATGACGCATTTAGGAATTAAAAATGTTCGCATCGCTGATCAATCCGGCCAGACGGCTTATCATATTCCTAACGGTAGTCTGATGATTTACTCAAAAAACCGAAAAGCGAAGAACATGAGTAAAGAGACCATTTCTACTTTGAATATCGCACCAATGATACTGAACAATTTCAACATCCCGGCACCAGAATACATGACTAAAATCACGGCCTGATCACCCCAAAAAAAGAAATAAACCCTGCTCGGCTAACGCCAAAAAGTAGCCTCACGTAGTCGCAGTACCTGTCTTTGACATCCAGCTGCCTTTAGATTCTTTAAGCGTTTAGACTATCTGGTTACCGCTGTAGCGCGTCTCCTTTACCTGCCGTTCGCCATTGCGTCAAGTATAGGATGGGAAAATCCAGATTGACACATTCCAAATTCAAGGCGTGATTACATCTATAAACCTACTTATTTTTTAGATATTCAATCAACACCGTACCCCAACGATTCAGATCATATTCCGCGAACGATGCCAATGATTGCTCTTGGAGCTTTTTCAGTAACGCCCTATCATCTCTGAGCTGTTCGAACGCACGCACTAAAGCACCCACGTTCTTTGGCTCAAATAGAATACCGTCAATATTGTTATTAACAATTTCCGGGATACTTCTCCATTGTGTGGATACAACTGCCAGACCAGCTTTCTTCGCTTCAATAATGACACCGGGATACCCTTCACCAGAATAGAACGTGGGCAAAACAAGAACATCGTATTGCAGCATAGTGGTGAATACAGAATTCGGCTGCACAGTTCCTTTATAATTCAAATTCGCATTATCAAAAACCGCAATATCCAGGCCTATAAATTCACCAAAAACATCTATATGTACATTAGTAAGCTTTTTTGAGGCTTCAACAAGATCAAGAATTCCTTTCTCTACTCGAACATGACCAAAGTACGCTACCCTTAGATCTTCATGCGACTCCCCATCGGTTATAGTATCAATTTTAGCTTTTGGAACTTTATGACTATCATCGAACTTTCGCAGCATTGGTAGCCACCGAATATTATTAGCCTCACCTTCAAAACGACTAACCAAGTACTTTGTTTCCAATAACAATAAGTCACTTTTTAAAAGTGTTTTCTTTAAAATGGCTTTCCAAAATTTATTGCTGCTTTGAAAGTACTCCCAGAAATTTCCGCCTGTAATTTTTATTACACACCGCTTCGCAAATAGGCGACTAAGTGGCACAATAAAAACGGAGAAACGACTTATACCGCGTCGACTCCCATACACAAAAACCGTATCAACTCGCGGTATTGTCCACAACAACTTTACTAAACTCTTACAGCGCAACATGACAGAACCATTCGTTCTAACTTTAATTACTGATAAGTCATCACGCTCTTCCAAATAGGTACACAAAGTTAAACTTTCAACAATGGCACCACCAAGCGGGGGCGGAAAGGGGCCAATAAATAGTACTCTGAGATTAGACATAGTTTCGATTAGATATTGTTCTACTAATTAATCTGAGTATCTGACTACAGTCAGGTTTTACGCTTGTGATTAGACGCAGTACTATTCAACAGGTCCAACCATTGGTGTGTAAACTGCTCCATTGAAAATTTGTTTATTGCAACACGAGCTGCATTTTTTCCTTGCAATTCAGTTTCGCGCTGCGCTCCCTTTATAAGACTAAGCATCTGCTTTGCTAGCGCCTTTATATTCTTAGCTGGATAAATCAAACCCGCGTTGTTATCCCCCACAATACTGATGTGATCAGACACATCTGTAACCACACTAGGCAAACCCGACGCCATCGCCTCACATAATACATTCGACAACCCTTCTCGATGTGATGGAATCACGATTGCGTTGTAGTATTGATAAACCGAAACCATATCTGTTTTGGTACCACACCATCTCCAAATATCTTCTATTTCCAATGATTTTATAAGCGCTTTCGCCGCCACGACTGAACCCAATTGATCGTCACAGGGTCCTATCCAGTCGATAGCAAATTGAATATCGTGCTTGTTGTGTAATTCTGACGCCGCATGAATTAGGTCGAACAGCCCTTTTTCTTCTGATGGCCTAGCGGATACCACGCAAAACTTGAAAACCACATCCGCTGTATTTAATGTGTTCTCTGATACCTGCTCCTTCATTGGTGGATTAGTGCGGTTCCTAGTAAATGCACTGTCTACGCCATTGTAGATAACGGTGGCTCTCTGCTTGATATGAGGATGAGCCTGGCACAAATGCTCGCAATATGTGACGTTATTAAACACAACCTTATCAGCCAGCATATGCAAGTAACATTGAAATAAATGTAATAACTTGTTTTGCTTTTTTTTCGGCCCATTTCGTTCAGATACGATTATCGGCACACCATGACCTAAGAACTTGGACAACTCGGCGTACACACAGGGAGTTGATAAGAATGCCACAACAACATCAGGCTTCACTTCTTTAATTTTTTTACTCAATTTAAATATGGGACTTGGATCTAGCCGATACGACTTTTCAAAGCAGTAAATATCAAAGTAATGCTTCTGTTGACTATTCATTGCACCTTGCAGTGGGTAGTATGTGCAGATAGAAACTTCAACTCCACTCTTGTGCAAACCAACAGCCAGATTAACAAACTGTTTCTGGGCACCACCCAATACAAAACTATCTATGAACATCAAAATCTTCATAAGAAAAGCGTTTTAGTTAAATAACGAAGACTTATAAATAATCATTTTGGTGCATAGGTTGTTTTTGAAGACTACATTGTATGTAATTAACAGTACGATCGGATGTAAAAAACATAAATAGGGATACTATGGTAGTTTAATTATTTTATTGATTGATCCGACTAGCCATTCGCCCCACTTTTCTAATTGCACCGCTTGCTTTGTTAGCATATCGACGAACAGGCTCATACAGATAGGCAGCTCTGGGACCTGGCGGTGGTAGAAACCGGGAATTCCAGTTTTTGTTCCAAAATGACGTTATTGATACACTGACACCCAGATTTTCAATGGAGTGCCACCAGTAGATTGGAAAAAAAAGCATTTCGCCTGGATTAACCGTTACTTCCACATATTGAGCTTGAGAGAACTTTGGAAACTCAGCCGGATCCGGTTCTTTGTGATGTGTCTTGCTCAAATGAGGAAAATGCGAATAGAAGGAATGCGGGTATAAGTACTTCCCTTGATCTGGCGCGAAAAGCCTTACTCGTTTTTGTCCAGATATCACACTAAGCGTTGCACTACCGAAAGGGTGATAATGTAGTTGCGAGAACAATGACCCACCGATATAGATAACGGTGGACCCAACCGTCTCTTGCTCGAAAGACTCTAACCTGTCTACGTCCTGCACTAACTCGGGAAAATGCTCATTAATGTCTACTTGGGCAAGATAATGATTAACATCTGAATCTGAGTCAGTTTTTTTAATTGGATTCTCATCAAGCGCGCCTATGCTTTCTAGATACTCTTTTAAAGGCACGTTGTTCAGTACGCCATTACCGTAATCAAAATCGCGCATCGTCACGACAGGTACATCTCTATCACCGAATTCTGCTAGAAGAAATTCTGGGGTCCATTTTTGCATCGCTGGCCATGAGTTAACAAATCCATCGATAAGAACAGGCGCATCAATGTCTAATAGATGCTTTGAAAGTCCGGATATTGACTGAACATTCACTCTTTCAATGTCTGTTAGCATAATACCGAAGCCCTGATTTTCTGATACACCCTAAATTTATCCCCTAAATACAACCGATGCTATGACGTTTGATCTAGTATTGCAAATTCACAAGAAAACGCAATTAGAAAGCCATTAAATCGTTCGTATTAGAAAGAATTAAGAATTTATGTGCGGCATTGCAGGTTTTTATAACTGCAAGAATAGTTGTCTACTAGAGTCGTTAGGCCAAATGGGCGATCAAACCTTACGTAGAGGCCCAGACATTCAAGGATACTTTTACGATGCTCTTGCTGGTCTCGGGATGCATTGTTTAAGCATAATAGATATAGATGGTGGAAGCCAGCCCATTCATAGCAGAAAGGGCCAACCAAGTAAACCAACCAGCCATGCTTCAGCCACTGGCCTATTCACTTTTTGCAGGAATTGGCAGACCCATCAAATTACACACAAAGTCTACCCCGAGAGATTGAACCAAATACTCTTCTACAACACTACCCTTTTCAGTAGTCACGCTGACATTCCAGTACTCATCATCAGCATCTTTATTTACCGTGGTTTTCAAAAAATCATTTTCACCGTAACGATAAACACGCTCAAATGTTAGCGTTCCATAGTCAGGGCTACAGAGTAAATCGTCATCTCCAACTTTACCCGTTAGTGTAAATGCCCTGTCGGTTGTATTGGAGTCTGAATAACCGGTTGAGTGATCGTGTATGGTGCCAGTTTGTGTGCGAGTTAGCCCATCAATAGCTTTGGTTTCAAGGTTAATATCGTACTCACGTCGAACACCAGCACTGCTATTGGTTCGCACATAGGTGGCGGTATAGACAATCGAATTACCGGTATTGGTTCGAGTCGCACCTTGGTCTTCAACAGTTACATTGGAAGGCTCGGAATACTTATAGTAGTCGTAGAACGATCCGGTTCCTTTTTCATCGATATCAGTGGTGAGTATTTCAGACAAGCCTCTTGTGTAGTTCGAATAGTCTTCATTCCAGGTGAGCGGTGTTATATCTTCAAAATGAACATAGTAAGGAAAAGCCGGAATCATTTCTTCGTATTCCTTAATTTGGTATCCGATAACCCCTTGACCTTTATAGTACGAATCACGGATTTCTAGCTGATCTACTTCAACAATCAGTGGATTGGTACCAGCCTTCGATTCGTTCAAATTACTAACGCTGTCGCCATCATCGTCCCATTTATTACTATCAAACTGTTGAGCGACAATTGGGTAAATTTCGGCAGCATTGGTGCCGGTTGTAAACTCCTTTTCATAACTTGCCAGAACAACATGGCCATTTCTGTCCATAAACGTGACGACCAATGGATGCGTTACATTAGTCGGGAAGATATCAGATGCTGTCCAATACTCATCGCCAACCCAATTTGCCCAAAGTTGTTTGCTGCCCCATTTCACTTCAATACTTAGTGAGTCAGACATATAAGCTGGAACGGTGATTTCAAAATCCACGCGCGTGGCGATCTCAGGCTGTGCTTCTTGTTGCGCTGTATCAGTAGCTCCACCCGATGCATCTACGCTGTTGCTGTCAGCAACATTCTCGAGGGGCCCTTCATCACCCGATAGCGGAAGATTGTTTGCGGTAGAACTTGCTTCATCGGCATCCGATGCAGCCGACACGGGTATGTCTGTATCTAAATCATCGGATGTATTCGGTGCGACTGTATTTTGGCCAACAACACCAACCTCATCTGCCGTTGATGATCCACCAGAACCTGAACAACCTGAGATAAGCAACACACCAGTAAAAAAAGTGATCGCAAATCGAGTTGACAACCAGGAAGAGCCCGATCTTAGTGCACAGAGTTTCATAGGCGAGAATGACTCAAGAACGAAAGAATGACTTAAAAACTAGTTTAAGCATAAACATAATACGCTTTTCGGTAGTATTACCCTTACCCGAATGGGTCGCACGTTTTGCGAAGGGAATTAACACATAGTTCACAATGACCATCCGTAAAAGAACCTACATGAGATCGGATAACTAACAGGATTGACGGTAGAGAAAAATAAATCATGGTAATTTCTGAACAAACTCACTTTCTGGTGGTTCAACGCTCATCCAATGCGACAAATTATTAGCGCAAACTGTCTTCTTACCCATACAGCCATATCCCCCCATAGCATGATTCAAGATCAGCTCTGAATTGTTAGAATGGAATCCAGAATGGCCATGCAAACCAAAACTGAATCCCATCATTGGTTTACCCACTCCCATCGGTGGTTCGTCGGTGGTTCATTCATTGCAGCCGTTGTTGCCTTAATGGCTGAAGGGCCTGGCGACTTTATCGGTTTGGCGTTGGTCTGCGTTTGTGTATTAACCATTTGCGCATGGAGCCTATTCAATAAACCCAATTTATACTGGGCTGTATCCATCATTTTCATTGCGTTGTTGATATTGGGCTGGACAGTCGAAGAACCTGAGCCAGCCCTGTTTCAATCTATTCTGATTACCGCGGCCGTTGGTTGGCGAATCGATCGATTATCCATTTCACTGACTATGTTAGCGGCACTACTTCTACTGCCGTGGCTAGGTAGCATGGGGCCTAATCATGCCGAATGGGGTTGGTGGAACTGGAGTGTTGGCACAGCATTTACCTGGAGTCTTGGGCGAGTTATTCGCTTACTGGAACAAACACTTACAGAACTAACCGACGCTCGTGCGCAACTAATCGACAGTGCTGCGCGAGAGGAACGTTTGCGTATTTCGCGTGATGTGCATGACCTGGTTGGACATTCTTTAACCGCGATGCTGTTGAACATTCGTGCAGCCCAACGTGTACTTGATAGTGATAAAGACGTGGCCCAGCAAGCATTAACTGATGCAGAGCGAGTTGGTACAACCGGCATCTCTGAAATTCGATCTGCTTTAGTGGAACTGCGAGACCAGCCAAATAGTGACACCGCACATGCCGAACAGCGTTCAAGCTTGCCCGATGGCGCAGCAAT